>NZ_JAANNO010000002.1:155080-267482 GCF_011250645.1 Motilibacter aurantiacus | reverse complement strand
GCCGAGCAGCCGTACGCCGAGCAGCCGTACGCCGAGCAGCCCTACGCGCAGGAGCCCTACGACGTCGCCGCGCCCGGGGGCGGGGCGCCGGCCGAGCAGCAGCCCTACGACGAGCAGGCGTACGCGCCGCAGCCCCCGGCCGCCCAGCCCTACGACGAGCAGGCGTACGACGAGCAGGGCGCGGCGCAGCCGGAGGAGCCCGGCGAGGGCGGCACCCACCACCGGCTGGGGTACGGCCCGCCGCGCTGGTAGCGCCCCGCGCCGGTGGCCCGGTGAGCGGCCCGGGCGAGGCGCCCGGGTCCGGTAGGCTTGTCCATCGGCCTTCCGCCCTGTCGGACGGCCCGGCCGGGAGACCGGCCCCCAACACCCTCGATCCGCCGGAAGAGACGTGACCCGCTCCCAGCCCACGGCCCCCCGCCTCGACGCGCGCGGGCCGTTCGTGCTCGACACGCGCGAGCTCGGCCGCCGCCCGGGCTCGATGCGCCGCGTCTCGCGCACCGTCGCCGCGCCCGAGGGGCTCGGCATCGACGTCCTGAGCATCCCGGTCGGGGCCGAGCTCGACCTCGAGCTGCGCCTCGAGGCGGTCATGGAGGGCGTGCTCGTCTCGGGCACCGCCCGCGCGGCCGTGACCGGTGAGTGCGTGCGCTGCCTGGACCCGCTCGAGCAGCAGCTCGAGGTGAGCTTCCAGGAGCTCTACGCCTACCCCGAGTCCTCCTCCGCGGAGGCGGACGAGGACGAGGTGCGCCTGCTCGAGGGCGACCTGCTCGACGTGGAGCCCGTGGTGCGTGACGCGGTCGTGCTGGCCCTGCCGCTGCAGCCGGTCTGCACCGAGGACTGCCCCGGGCTGTGCGCGGACTGCGGCGCCCGGCTGGCCGACGAGCCGGGCCACGGCCACGACGTCGTCGACGCCCGGTGGGCCGCTCTCGGCGGGCTGCTCGCCGGCGGCGCGCCCGAGCGGCCGCAGGACGCGGCCGACACCCCAGACCAGGACGGCTCGCCTCCCGGGCCGACCGGCCGGCGCTAGCGCGCCGACAGCACCACCCGCCGATCGGCAATAATGCTCGACGGCGATCGCCGAATGGCACGCCCCGTACCGCAGGACCGAGGAGTAGACCGTGGCCGTCCCGAAGCGCCGGATGTCGCGCAGCAACACCCGTTCCCGGCGCGCGCAGTGGAAGGCGGCGCCGATCACGCTCGCCACGTGCGACCGCTGCCGCTCGCCGCACCTGCCGCACACCGCGTGCCCCACCTGCGGCACGTACGCGCGCCGACCCGTTCTCGAGGTCTGAGCCGCTCCGCGGTGCCGGCCTCCGGCCAGCTGCCGGACCCTTCGACGCTCGCCCGGCGCCTCGAGGTCGACTACGACCCCGAGGTGCTGGAGCGGGCGTTGACACACCGGTCCTACGCCTACGAGAACGGCGGGCTGCCCACCAACGAGCGGCTCGAGTTCCTCGGGGACGCCGTGCTGGGCCTGGTCGTCACGGACACCCTCTACCGCACGCACCCGGACCTGCCCGAGGGGCAGCTGGCCAAGCTGCGCGCGGCGGTCGTCAACATGCGCGCCCTCGCCGACGTGGGACGGCGCCTCGAGGTCGGCCCGCACCTGCGGCTCGGCCGTGGCGAGGAGTCCACCGGTGGGCGCGACAAGTCCTCCATCCTCGCCGACACCGTCGAGGCGCTGATCGGCGCGGCGTACATCTGCCGCGGGCTCGAGGAGGCCACGGCGCTCGTGCACCGGCTGGTCGACCCGCTGATCGAGCAGGCGGCCGCGCTCGGCGCCGGTCTCGACTGGAAGACCTCGCTGCAGGAGCTTGCCGCCGGGCAGGGGCTCGGCGCGCCCGAGTACGTCATCACCGACACCGGCCCCGACCACTCGAAGACCTTCCGCGCCGTCGTCCGCCTCTCCGGGCAGGAGCGCGGGGAGGGCGTCGGGCGCAGCAAGAAGGAGGCCGAGCAGGAGGCCGCGGCGGCCGCCTGGGCCGCGCTGCGCGCCCCCGCCGCCGCCGACAGGACGGCTCCCGACGCCGCCGGCAGCCGGGCGACGCCCGCCTCCTGAGCCGTGCCCGAGCTGCCCGAGGTCGAGGTCGTACGCCGCGGCCTCGCCGACCACGTCACCGGCCGCGAGGTGCGCGACGCCCAGGTGCTGCACCCGCGGGCCGTACGCCGCCACGCTGCCGGCCCCGAGGACTTCGCCGCGCGGCTGGCCGGCGCCCGGCTGGCCGAGCCGCAGCGGCGCGGCAAGTTCCTCTGGGTCCCGCTGGCCGCCCCCGACGGCAGCATCGACGACGCGCTGGTCGCCCACCTCGGCATGAGCGGGCAGCTGCTCGTCCAGCCCGAGGACGCCCCGGCCGAGACCCACCTGCGCGCCCGGCTTCGCTTCGCCGACGGCGGCCTGGAGCTTCGCTTCGTCGACCAGCGGACGTTCGGCGGGCTGGCCGTCGACCCGCTCGCGGCCGAGGGCGTGCCGGTGCCGGTCGTGCACATCGCCCGCGACCCGCTCGACCCCGCCTTCGACGACGCGGCGTTCGCGACGGGCCTGCGCCGCCGGCGTACCGGGCTCAAGCGCGCGCTGCTCGACCAGACCCTGGTCAGCGGCATCGGCAACATCTACGCCGACGAGGCGCTCTGGGCCGCCCGGCTGCACTACGCCCGGCCGACGGAGACGACCACGCGCCGGGAGGCGGCCGCCCTGCTCACCGCCGTCCGCGAGGTCATGACCGCGGCGCTGGAGCAGGGCGGGACGTCGTTCGACGCGCTCTACGTCAACGTCAACGGCCAGAGCGGCTACTTCGACCGGTCGCTGCACGCGTATGGCCAGGCGGGGCGCCCGTGCGCCCGCTGCGGCACGCCCATCCGGCGCGACGCGTTCATGGGCCGGTCCTCGTTCACCTGCCCGGTGTGCCAGCGCACGCCGCGCCGCGCGCATTGGTGACGGGCTCCTCGCCCCCGTGACGACAACGGGTGAGAACCGTCACGCAAGCGTGACCATGCATTGACTGGGGTACGAGCCGGTGAGACGCTTGAAGCCCGCCCGGAGCCGCGCGAGCCACCTCGCGTGCCCGGAGCCGGACGCAATGATCTGGTAGCTGATCTGTTGCGGACCATCTGTGCGAAGCGTGGAGGACCGGTCATGGCGAAGGCGCTCTTCGGGCACGTGGGCGGCCCTGACGCCCGCATCCTCGGTGAGGTGCGCCAGTTGCGGGAGCGCGTGCGCGACCTCGAGTCGCAGGTGCTCCGGCTGCAGAACGAGAAGGACGCGCTGAGCGAGCTGCTCGAGCAGGGCGCCCTGCTGGCTCCCTCGACAGGGCTGGAGTCCCTCGAGGCGGCCGAGAAGGAGCCGGCGCTGGCCTAGCGCCTCGCCCGTCATCCCCGGGGCCGGCCGCGCACTGCCGTGGCCGGCCCGTTGCGTGCCCGTCCTGTGCCGCATCCCCTCCGGCCCGGCCCGGGCCCCGTCCACAGGGTGTCGCGCCGTCCACACGCCGCTCGCGCGCCACCGGATGAGCGCTCCCGTCGGTTAGCGTCGGTGCCGGCCCGACGACAGGCGGAGGAGGCGGAGCCGTGCACCTGAAGAGCCTGACCCTCAAGGGCTTCAAGTCCTTCGCCTCGGCGACCACCCTGCGCTTCGAGCCGGGCATCACCGCGGTGGTCGGGCCGAACGGCTCGGGCAAGTCGAACGTCGTCGACGCGCTGGCCTGGGTCATGGGCGAGCAGGGGGCCAAGAGCCTGCGCGGCGGCAAGATGGAGGACGTCATCTTCGCCGGGACGTCCGGGCGGGCGCCGCTCGGACGGGCAGAGGTGAGCCTCACCATCGACAACACCGACGGCGCGCTGCCGATCGACTACACCGAGGTCACGATCTCGCGGACGCTGTTCCGCAACGGGGGCTCCGAGTACGCGATCAACGGCTCGGCCTGCCGGCTGCTCGACGTGCAGGAGCTGCTCTCGGACTCCGGCATCGGGCGCGAGATGCACGTGATCGTCGGCCAGGGCCAGCTCGACGCGGTGCTCAGCGCGACCCCGGAGGACAGACGCGGGTTCGTCGAGGAGGCGGCCGGGGTCCTCAAGCACCGCAAGCGCAAGGAGAAGGCCCTCCGCAAGCTCGACGCGATGCAGGCCAACCTCACCCGCGTCCAGGACCTGACGGCCGAGCTGCGCCGCCAGCTGAAGCCGCTGGGCCGGCAGGCGGAGGCCGCCCGGCGTGCGCAGGTGGTGCAGGCCGACGCCCGCGACGCCCGGCTCCGCCTGCTCGCCGACGACCTGGTGCAGGCGCAGGCCCGGCTGGAGGCCGACGTCGCCGACGAGGAGGCGCTGCGGGCGAAGCGAGCGGCAGCGGAGGAGGCCCTGGAGGCGGCGCGCGCCGACGAGGCCGAGCTCGAGGCCGCCGTGCAGGCCGAGGCGCCGGAGCTCGCGCGGGTGCAGGAGGCGTGGTACGCGCTGTCCTCCGTCCGCGAGCGGCTCCGCGCGACCGCCGCCCTCGCCGCCGAACGGCTGCGCCACCTCGCCGCCGAGCAGGACGAGCGCCCCGGGGAGGGGCGGGACCCCGACGAGATGGAGCGCCAGGCGGCCCGCGTGCGGGCCGAGGAGGCCGAGCTGACCGCCCAGGTGGAGCGGGACGCCGCCCGCCTGGGCGAGGTGGTCGCGCAGCTGCGCGCCGCCGAGCAGGCGCTGGCGGGGGAGGAGAAGGCGCTGGCGGCCGCCGCGCGCGCCCGCGCCGACCGGCGGGAGGGGCTGGCCCGGCTCGCCGGCGAGCTCGCCGCGGCCCGCAGCCGCCTGGAGGCGTCCGAGGCCGAGACCGGGCGCCTCGACGCGGCGCGCGACGAGGCCGCCGCCCGGGCCGAGCAGGCCCGCGCCCGGTTCGCCGAGGTCGAGACCCAGGTCGCCGGCCTGGACGAGGGCGAGGAAGGGCTCGACGCCGCGCACGAGGAGGCCGAGGCGGCCCTCGCCGACGCGGTCGAGCGGGTCGAGGCGCTCGTGGCGCAGGAGCGGGAGGCCGAGCGGGAGCGGTCCGCGCTCGCTGCCCGGGTCGAGGCGCTCTCGCTCGGCCTGGCCGCGAAGGACGGCGCCGTCGCTCTGCTCGGCCCCGACGGGGGAGCCTCCGCCGCGGGCGTGCTCGGCCCGGCGGCGGGGATGCTCGAGGTGCGCCCGGGCTACGAGGCCGCGGTCGCCGCGGCCCTGGGCAGCGCGGCCGACGCCGTCGTGGTCGAGGGGCTCGACGCTGCCGTCGCTGCGGCCGAGCGGCTGCGCGCCGAGGACGGCGGCCGGGCCGCCCTGCTCGTGGCCGGTGCGCCCCTGGTGACGGCGTCGGGGGAGGCCGGGTCCCGCGGGTCGAGCGGCCCAGGCGCGGCCGAGCTCCCGGCGGGCGCCCTGCCCGCCGCCGCCCTTGTCACCGCGCACGAGCGGCTCTCCACCGCGCTCACCCTGCTGCTCGACGGCGTCCTCGTCGTCGACGCCCTGCCGGCCGCCGCCGCACTCGCGGCGCAGCGCCCCGAGCTCACGCTGGTGACGCGCGACGGCGACGTCGTCCGCGCGGGCCTGGTGACCGGGGGATCGGCGGCTGCGCCGAGCCGGCTGGAGGTGCAGGCAGCCGTGGACGAGGCCGCCCGCCGACTCTGCGAGGCCACTCACCAGGGCGAGCGGCTGCGCTTCGCGCTGAGCGCCGCCCGTCAGGAGCAGGCCGCCGCGCAGGAGCAGGTCGACGCGGCGCTGGACCGGCTGCACGAGTCCGACGCCCGGATGGCCGCCGTGGCCGAGCAGCTCGGCCAGCTCGGCTCCGCGGCCCGGGCGGCTGCCGCCGAGGCCGAGCGGCTCGCGCGCCAGCTCGACGCGGCCCAGGAACGGCTCGGCCCGGCCCGGGACCAGGTCGAGCAGCTGGCCGAGCGGCTCGCGGCCGCGGAGGCAGCCCCCGACGAGGGGGAGCCGAGCCCGGTCGAGCGCGACCGGCTGCGCGAGGCGTGCGCGGTCGCCCGCCGGTCCGAGCTGGACGCGCGGCTCGCCGTGCGCACCGCCGAGGAGCGCGCCCGGGGCCTCGCCGGCCGCGCCGACGCGCTGCTGCGCGGCGCCCGTCAGGAGCGCGAGGCCCGGGCCCGTGCGGTGGCCCGCCGTGAACGGCGGGAGCGCGAGGCGGTCGTGGCGACCGCGGTGCTCGCCGGGGCCGAGACGGTCCTCGCCTCCGTCGACGCCTCGCTCGCCGACGTCGCGGCCCGCCGCGAGGCGGCCGAGCAGGCCAGGGCCGTCCGCAGCGAGCAGCTCGCGGGTGCCCGCGCCCGGGCGCGCGCGCTGGCCAGGGAGCTCGAGGACCTGGTCGACACGGTGCACCGCGACGAGATGGCCCGGGCCGAGCAGCGGATGCGGGTGGGCCAGCTGCGCCTGCGCGCGGTGGACGAGCTGGGCGTGGACCCCGACGTCCTCGTCGAGGAGTTCGGCCCGCACGTCGACGTGCCGCCCTCGCCCGCGGCCCCGGGCGACCCGGAACCGGCCGAGGAGCCCCGGCCGCGGCCCTACGTCCGGGCCGAGCAGGAGAGGCGGCTTCGGGCGGCCGAGCGTGGCCTGGCCCAGCTGGGCAAGGTCAACCCGCTGGCGCTGGAGGAGTTCGCGGCGCTCGAGGAGCGGCACCGCTTCCTCGTCACGCAGCTGGAGGACCTCAGGGCGACGCGGCGCGACCTGCTGGAGATCGTGCGGGAGGTCGACGAGCGGGTGCAGGCGGTGTTCGCCGAGGCGTACGCCGACACCGCCCGCGAGTTCGAAGGCGTGTTCGCCCGGCTGTTCCCGGGAGGCGAGGGCCGGCTCGTGCTCACCGACCCCTCGGACATGCTGGCCACCGGCATCGAGGTGGAGGCGCGGCCGCCCGGCAAGAAGGTCAAGCGGCTCTCGCTGCTCTCGGGCGGTGAGCGGTCATTGACGGCGGTGGCGCTGCTCGTCGCGATCTTCAAGGCACGGCCCAGCCCGTTCTACGTCATGGACGAGGTCGAGGCCGCGCTCGACGACACCAACCTCGGGCGGCTGCTGGTGATCCTGGAGGAGCTGCGCTCCGCCAGCCAGCTCATCGTCATCACGCACCAGAAGCGGACGATGGAGATCGCCGACGCGCTCTACGGGGTCACCATGCGCGGCGACGGCGTCACCACCGTGATCAGCCAGCGGCTGCGCGAGGAGCGGGCGCCCCGGCCGGAGGCTCCCGACGCCGCGCAGAGCGTCCCGGCCTGACAAACCTCGGGCGCGCGTGGCCAGCTTCACTGCCCCCGGACGGAACGAGGACAGCGTCCCGGCGCGTCGCTGTCAGGGGAGGGGCGCCGGCGCGTTGTCATGGAAGGGCGTCGCGCTCGCCCCGTCCTGTCCGTTGTGCCCGCTAGTGATCGAGGATCGATGCTCGCGTTCGTCCTGACCATGGCCATCACGGTGGCCCTCGGCCTCGCCGTGATCGGCTTCGTCGCCTACCCCAACCGCGGGCGCCGCCTGCCCGGCCCCGAGCAGGTCTCCGGGCCGCTGGACAAGGTCGGCTCGCGGCTGTCCGACGTGCTGGACCCGGAGGACGGCTGGGACGACCAGGGCCGCCCCATGGCCGGCTCCGCCACGGTCCGCAGCGCCGCCCCCAGCGCAGTCCCGGGCCCCGCCCAGCAGGCGGGGCGTACCTCCTGACGCCTGTGCCGGCGCACGGGCGACCGGCTCCCGCCCGCACCGGGGACATCTGAGAGGCTCCTGCCGTGGAATGGGTAGTCGCCGCTGTCGTCATCGCCGTCCTGGCTCTCGTCGCCGTCGTCGGGCTGGTCGTCCCGCGGCGCCGCCGCGAGCTGCCGCCGCCGCCCCCGCGGGCCGGGGTCGACTACGCGCCCGGTGTCGGCGACGACGTCACCACTCCGCGCGACACCCCGACCCGGACCGTCGAGGACCTCGACCTGCCGCGCACGGTCGAGGCACCTCCGGTGCCCGACGTGCCCGTCGCCGTCCCGGCCGAGCCCGCGGCCCCGCCCGCCCCTGAGATCGAGCGCCCCGCGCCGGTCGCCGGGCGGCTGGCGCGGCTGCGCGACCGGCTCTCCCGCTCACAGTCCAGCCTCGGGCGCGGCCTGCTCGCGCTGCTCTCGCGCGACACCCTCGACGAGGAGACCTGGGAGGAGGTCGAGGACACCCTGATCACCGCGGACGTCGGCGTCGCGCCGACGCAGGAGCTCGTCGAGCGGCTCCGGACCCGCGTCCGGGTCCTCGGCACCCGCACCGCCGAGGACATGCGGCTCATGCTCCGCGAGGAGCTCATCGAGCTGGTCGGCCGCGACATGGACCGCACCCTGCAGACCGCGCGCCACCCCGAGGGCCGCCCCGCGGTCGTCCTCGTCGTCGGCGTCAACGGCACCGGCAAGACCACGACCGTCGGCAAGCTGGCCCGCGTGCTCGTGAGCGAGGAGCGCGACGTCGTGCTCGGGGCCGCCGACACGTTCCGCGCGGCCGCCGCCGACCAGCTCACCACCTGGGGCGATCGCGTCGGCGTCCCCACCGTGCGCGGGGCGGAGGGCGCCGACCCGGCCAGCGTGGCGTTCGACGCGCTCAAGCAGGCCACCGAGCTCGAGGCGGACGTGGTCCTCGTCGACACCGCGGGCCGGCTGCAGAACAAGGTCGGCCTCATGGACGAGCTGGGCAAGGTCAAGCGCGTCCTCGAGCGGCAGGGGCCGGTCGACGAGGTGCTGCTCGTGCTCGACGCGACCACCGGGCAGAACGGGCTCATCCAGGCCCGGGTGTTCTCCGAGGCGGTCTCCGTCTCCGGCATCGTGCTCACCAAGCTCGACGGCACGGCCAAGGGCGGCATCGTCGTCGCCGTCCAGCGCGAGCTCGGCGTGCCGGTCAAGCTCATCGGGCTCGGCGAGGGCCCGGACGACCTGGCGCCGTTCGAGCCCGAGGCGTTCGTGGACGCGCTGCTCGCCTGAGACCGGCGCGGCCGGCGCGGTCCGCGGCGAAAAGAGCGGGCTACGGCGGTTTCGGCCCACGACGTCACGCGACGGAAACCTGCCGGACGCTGATGTCACAGGACCGAAACCGGCAGCGTCGCTCCAGTTAAAGACAGCCCAGCACGCTCTTCCTCGTCAACGTTCCGACGATCGGGAGCCCGTCTATGCCTCCGACTGGCGATACGGCCTGGGTGCTCACCAGCGCTGCGCTCGTTCTCTTGATGACCCCCGGACTCGCTCTGTTCTACGGCGGCATGGTCCGGAGCAAGACTGTCCTGAACATGATGATGATGAGCTTCGGGGCGATGGGGCTCATCGGCGTCCTCTGGGTGCTCTACGGCTACTCCATCGCCTTCGGCAACGACGTGGGCGGCGGCCTGCTCGGCGACCCGTTCGAGTACCTCGGCCTCAAGGGCCTCATGACCTCGGCCGAGGACGCACTGCCCAACTCGGCGTTCGTCGGCTTCCAGGCCGTCTTCGCCATCATCACCGTCGCCCTGATCTCCGGGGCGATCGCCGACCGGGCCAAGTTCGGCTCGTGGATGCTCTTCGCCGGCATCTGGGCGACGATCGTCTACTTCCCGGTCGCCCACTGGGTGTTCGCCTTCGACAACGACGACGCCGGCGTCGTGGGCGGCTGGATCGCCAACGACCTCGCCGCGCTCGACTTCGCCGGCGGCACCGCCGTCCACATCAACGCCGGTGCGGCCGGCCTCGCCCTGGCGCTGGTCCTCGGCAAGCGCAAGGGCTGGCCGAAGGAGCGGATGCGCCCGCACAACCTCCCGCTCGTCATGCTCGGCGCGGGCCTGCTGTGGTTCGGCTGGTTCGGCTTCAACGCCGGCTCGGCCCTCGGCGCCAACAACCTCGCCGCCGTGGCGTGGATCAACACCCTCGCCGCCACCTCGGCCGCCATCTGCGGCTGGCTGCTCACCGAGAAGATCCGTGACGGCCACGCCACCTCGCTGGGCGCCGCGTCCGGCGTCGTCGCCGGCCTCGTCGCCATCACCCCGGCCTGCGCCGTGCTCAGCCCGGTCGGCTCGCTGATCCTCGGCTTCGTCGCTGGTGGTGCCTGCGCGCTCGCCGTCGGCCTGAAGTACCGCTTCGGCTACGACGACTCGCTCGACGTTGTCGGCGTCCACCTGGTCGGCGGCCTCATCGGCACCATCGCCATCGGCTTCCTCGCCACCGACACGGCCCCCGGCTTCGAGGGCGGCGAGAGCCTCTTCTTCGGCGGCAGCGTCGACCAGCTGGGCAAGCAGGTCGTCGGCGCGGTCGCGGTGCTCGCCTTCTCCTTCGTCGTGACCTACATCATCGGCCTGGCCATCGAGAAGACGGTCGGCTTCCGGGTCTCGGAGGAGGACGAGGCCGCGGGCGTGGACATCACCACCCACGCCGAGTCCGCGTACGACATCGCGGGCTCGATCGGTGGCGGCGGCTCGTCCGGCCTGGCCAAGCAGAGCACCCCCCAGCACGAGAGGGTCTGAGCCATGAAGCTCGTGACAGCGATTCTCAAGCCGTTCAAGCTCGACGACGTCAAGTCGGCCCTGGAGACCTTCGGGGTGCACGGCCTGACGGTCTCCGAGGCCAACGGGTACGGCCGGCAGAAGGGCCACACCGAGGTCTACCGCGGCGCGGAGTACACCGTCGACCTCGTCCCGAAGGTGCGCATCGAGGTGCTCGTCGACGACGCCGACGCGGACGACGTGGTCGAGGTCATCGTGAAGAGCGCGCAGACCGGGCGCATCGGAGACGGCAAGGTCTGGGTCGTCCCGGTCGACGCGGTCGTCCGCGTCCGCACCGGGGAGCGCGGCGCCGAGGCGCTCTGACGTGGCGACGAGCAGCGCGCGTTCCACGGGGGCACCGGCACCGACGCCCCGCACACCGGCGGAGCTGACGGCCGCGCGGCGCGCGCTGCTCTCCCGGCCCGGGCCGCCCAGTGCGGCCCGGCGCCGGGCACTCAGCGACCTGACCGACAGCTGGCTGCAGCGGCTCTACGACGAGGCCGTGCCGGCCAGCGAAGGGGTGGCCCTCGTCGCGGTCGGCGGCTACGGGCGGGCCTCGCTCTCGCCCTTCAGCGACCTCGACCTGGTCCTGCTGCACGACGGCCACCGCGGTGACGACGAGGTGGCCCGCATCGCCGAGGCGCTCTGGTACCCCGTCTGGGACGCCGGCCTCCGCCTCGACTACTCGGTCCGCACCCCCGGCGAGGCCCGGCGCGTAGCGGCCGAGGACCTCTCGGTCCTGCTCGGCCTGCTCGACCTGCGCGTCGTCATCGGGGACTCCGCCCTCGCGACCCGGCTGCGGACCGCCGTCCTCGACGACTGGCGCGGCAGCGCCCGAAGCCGGCTCGGCGACCTGCTCGAGACCTGCCGCGAGCGCTGGCGCCGCTCCGGGGAGGTGGCGTTCCTGCTCGAGCCCGAGCTCAAGGAGGGCCGTGGCGGGCTGCGCGACGTGGTCGCCCTCCGCGCCGTCGCAGCCTCGTGGGTGGCGGACCGGCCGCACGGCGACCTGGACGGCGCCACCGAGCGCCTGCTCGACGTGCGGGACGCCCTGCACGCCGTCAGCGGCCGCGCCCTGGACAAGCTGCTCCTGCAGGAGCAGGACGCCGTCGCCAGCGCCCTCGGCCTGGCCGACGCCGACTCGGTCCTGCGGGTCGTCGCGGACGCCGCCCGGACCGTCTCGTACGCGGGGGACACCACGTGGCGCCGGGTCGAGCAGTTGCTCGCCCCGCGCAAGCGCGCCCCGCGCATCGGAGCCCGCCGCCCGCCCCGCCCGCGCGCCCTCGCCCCCGGCCTCGCCGAGCACGAGGGCGAGCTCGTCCTCTCGCGCGACGGGGGCGTCGAGGCCGACCCCGTCCTCCCGCTGCGCGCCGCGGCCGTCGCCGCCCAGGCCGGGCTCCCGCTCTCACCGGGGACGGCGGACCGGCTGGCCCGAGAGTGCCCCCCGCTGCCCGAGCCGTGGCCGGCGACCGCTCGCGACGCCCTCGTCGCGCTGCTCGGCGCCGGGCCGGGAGCGGTCCGCGTCTGGGAGGCGCTCGACCAGTCCGGGCTCGTGGTCCGGGTGCTGCCCGAGTGGGCAGCCGTCCGCAACCGCCCCCAGCGCACCGCCGTCCACCGCTGGACCGTCGACCGGCACAGCGTCGAGACCTGCGTGCAGGCAGCCGCCCTCGCCCGCCGGGTGTCCCGCCCGGACCTGCTGCTCGTCGCCGCCCTGCTGCACGACATCGGCAAGGGCCGGCGCCGCGGCGACCACGCCCGTGAGGGCGCGCGCATCGCCGAGCCGGTCGTGGCCCGCATGGGCTTCGCGCCGGCGGACGTCGCGACGGTGACGATGCTGATCCGCGAGCACCTGCTGCTCGTCGAGACCGCCACCCGGCGCGACATCGACGACCCGGCCACGGCGGCTCGCGTCGCCGAGTCCCTGGGCTCGATCGAGGCCCTCGACCTGCTCGCCACCCTCACCGAGGCCGACGCGCTCGCCGCCGGGCCGCAGGCCTGGACCGACTGGCGGGCCGGCCTCGTGGGGGAGCTGACCCGGCGCGCCCGCGCCCACCTGCGCGGCGAGCCCCCGCCCCCGGCCACGCCGATCACCGACGAGGAGCGCGAGCTCGTCGCCGCCGGCGAGCTCGCCGTGTCCGTACGCCCCGACGGCGGCGGATGGGCCGTCACGGTCGTCGCGCCCGACCGGCGCGGCCTGCTCGCCACCGTCGCCGGAGTGCTTGCCGTGCACCGGCTCTCGGTCCGGTCGGCCACGCTGCGCACCGAGAACGGCATCGCGGTCGACACCTGGTCCGTGGTGGCCGAGTTCGGCGACCCGCCGGCCCTGGACGCGCTGCGCGACGACATCGACCGGGCGCTCGAGCGGCGCATGGACGTGGCCGGCCTGCTCGAGCGGCGCGAGGCGTCGCGGGCGCCCTCCCGCGGCCCCCGCGTACCCGCCCGTGTCGACATCGTCGAGGACGCCTCGCACACCGCGACGGTGCTGGAGGTGCGGGCCTCGGACCGGCTCGGGCTGCTGCACCGGCTCGGCCGGGCGTTGTCGTTCGCGGGCGTCGACGTGCGCGCCGCGCGGGTCGCGACCCTCGGGGCCGAGGCCGTGGACGTGTTCTACGTGGTGGGCGACGACGGGGCGCCGCTCGCGCCCGAGCGGGCTCGCGAGGTGGCTCGGGTGCTGCGGGACGTCGCGGGCTGACGGAGCGACGCCGCCGGGCCCGCGGGGCACGCGGCTACGCTGGCTGCGGGCCGGGCGCCTCGGCGTTCCCCGTCCCGTCAGCTCCGGCGCGATCTCTTCGGCAACGAGAAGGCAGGACCTCGCTCCCGTGTTCAACACCCTCCAGGACCGGCTGTCCGCGACGTTCAAGGGCCTGCGCGGCAAGGGCCGGCTGAGCGACTCCGACATCGACGCCGCCGCCCGGGAGCTGCGCGTCGCGCTGCTCGAGGCCGACGTCGCGCTGCCTGTCGTCCGCGAGTTCGTCGGCGCGGTGCGCGAGCGGGCCAAGAGCGCGGAGGTCCAGCAGTCGGTCAACCCGGCGCAGCGCGTCCTCGACATCGTCAACGAGGAGCTCATCGCGATCCTCGGCGGCGAGGCCCGGCGCATCAGGCTCGCGAAGACGCCGCCGACCGTGATCATGCTCGCGGGCCTGCAGGGCGCGGGCAAGACCACGCTGGCCGGCAAGCTCGCGCTGTGGCTGCGCGGCCAGGGCCACCAGCCGCTGCTCGTCGCCTGCGACCTGCAGCGCCCCAACGCGGTCAACCAGCTGCAGATCGTCTCCGAGCGCGCGGGGGCCGCTTTCTTCGGCCCCGAGCCCGGCAACGGCGTCGGGGACCCGGTCGACGTCGCCCGCCGCGCCGTCGCGTACGCCCGTGAGAAGCAGCACGACGTGGTCGTGGTGGACACCGCGGGCCGGCTGGGCATCGACGCCGAGCTGATGCAGCAGGCCGCCGACATCCGCGACGCGGTGTCCCCGGACGAGACGCTCTTCGTCGTCGACGCCATGATCGGCCAGGACGCGGTCGTCACCGCGCAGGCCTTCCTCGACGGCGTCGGGTTCGACGGGGTGGTGCTCACCAAGCTCGACGGCGACGCGCGCGGCGGTGCGGCCCTCTCGGTCGCCAAGGTGACCGGCCGCCAGGTGATGTTCGCCAGCAACGGCGAGAAGCTCGAGGACTTCGACGTCTTCCACCCGGACCGCATGGCCTCGCGGATCCTGGACCTCGGCGACCTGCAGACGCTGCTCGAGGGCGCGGCGAAGGTCTTCGACCAGCAGCAGCAGGAAGACCTGACCAACAAGTTCCTGTCCGGTCAGGACTTCACGCTCGAGGACTTCCTCGGCCAGATGCAGCAGCTGCGCAAGATGGGCTCGATGTCCAAGATCTTCGGGATGCTCCCAGGTATGGGGCAGTTCCGCGAGCAGATCGAGTCGATCGACGAGCGCGAGCTCGACCGCACCCAGGCGATGATCCAGTCGATGACGCCGGCCGAGCGGCGCGACCCCAAGATCCTCAACGGCTCGCGCCGGGCGCGCATCGCCCGCGGCTCCGGCTCGTCGGTCTCCGCCGTCAACGACCTCATCCAGCGCTTCACCGAGGCGCAGAAGATGATGCGGTCCATGGCCTCCGGCGGCATGCCGGGGATGCCGGGGATGCCGGGCTTCGGGAAGAAGTCGCGCGGCAAGGCCCAGCAGCAGAAGAAGGGCAAGGGCGGCAAGCAGAGCCGCTCCGGCAACCCGGCCAAGCGGGCGCTCGAGGCCCAGCAGGCGGCCCAGCGCGCCGCCCAGGCGCCGGCGCTCGGAGCCGGGTCCCCGTTCGGCGGGGACGGGGCGGCGACGCCGTTCGAGCTGCCGGCCGAGTTCAAGGGGCTGCTGCCGCCCGGCGGCCGCTGAGCCGCGCAGTGACGCGCAGCGGGTCCGCGCTTGGGTCCCGCCGCGTGCATCTGGCACAATCGACCGCTGGCACTGGTCCGTGCGCTGGCCCCTCTCGCCACGCGTCGGCCTTCATGCAACTCGCCAGGCACGTCGAGCTGCCAGGTCCCCACCCCGAGCGGCGTGCCGTGCCCGGCCGTTGTCCCGTCCGACGAGGAGTCCCGCCCCCGTGGCTGTAAAGATCAAGCTGATGCGCATGGGCAAGATCCGTGCGCCGTACTACCGCATCGTCGTCGCGGACGCCCGCGCCAAGCGTGACGGCCGCTTCATCGAGGCCATCGGCAAGTACCACCCGACCGAGGAGCCCTCGCTCATCGAGGTCGACAGCGAGCGCGCCCAGTACTGGCTCGGCGTGGGCGCCCAGCCGACCGAGCCGGTCGCCGCGATCCTGTCCAAGACGGGTGACTGGCAGAAGTTCAAGGGCCTGCCCTACGAGGAGGGCACGCTCAAGACCGCCGCTCCGCGGGTGGACAAGAAGGCCGTGTTCAACGAGGCCGCGAGGGCGACCGGTGGCGACGCCGGTGGCGCCGCGACCACACCGAAGGCGAAGAAGGCCAAGGACGAGGCGCCGCAGGCCACTGACTCCGAGGTCGCCGGCGGCGGCGCCGCCGTGGGCGGCTCGGACGCCCCCGGTGAGGCGGTCGACCAGCCCGCCGAGGCCTGAGAGTGATCGAGGACGCCCTCGACCACCTCGTGCGCGGCATCGTCGACAACCCCGACGAGGTCCGCGTCGCCCGGCGTGAGGGCCGGCGCGGCCGCGTGCTCGAGGTCCGGGTCCACCCCGAGGACCTCGGCAAGGTGATCGGCCGCAACGGCCGTACCGCCACCGCGCTGCGCACGGTGGTGGGCGCGCTGTCCGGAGGCCGCCCCGTCCGCATCGACTTCCTCGATGTCGACGAGCGGCGCTGAGGGCAGGCCCTCGACCGTCGAGCTCGTCGTCGGCCGCATCGGCCGGGCGCACGGCATCCGCGGCGACGTCCTCGTCGACGTCCGCACCGACGACCCCGAGCTGCGCTTCGCAGCCGGGGCGTCGCTGCGTACGGACCCGGCGGTCGTCGGCCCGCTCGTCGTGGAGTCCGGCCGGGTGCACTCCGGCCGGCTCGTGCTGCGCTTCGAGGGCGTCTCGGACCGGACCCGGGCCGAGCAGTTGCGCGGCACGATGCTCCTGGTCGACGTGCCGGCGGACGAGGAGCCCGAGGACCCGGAGGAGTTCTTCGACCATCAGCTGATCGGGCTGGCGGCCGTGCTGCCCTCCGGCGAGCCGGTCGGCGAGGTCGTCGACGTGCTTCACCTGCCCGCCCAGGACGTCCTCGCCGTACGCCGCCCCGACGGGCGCGAGGCGCTCGTGCCCTTCGTCACCGAGATCGTCCCCGAGGTCGACGTGCCCGGTGGGCGCATCGTGGTCGACCCGCCGGCCGGGCTGCTCGACGCGCTCGAGGACGAGACGGCGGCCGAGGACGCGAGGGACGCGGCGCCCGGCGACGAGGCGCCCGGGACGGGCACGCCGTCCGGCAGCGCCTAGCCGTGCGCGTCGACGTCCTCACCGTCTTCCCCGACTACCTGGCCCCGCTGCGGCTCTCGCTGCTGGGCAAGGCCCAGGAGTCCGGGCTGCTCGACGTCTCGGTCCGCGACCTGCGCGACTTCACGACCGACCGGCACCGCAGTGTCGACGACACGCCGTACGGCGGCGGCGCCGGGATGGTCATGACCCCCGGTCCGTGGGGGGCCGCGCTCGACGCGGTCCTCGCGGACGGGCCGCCGGGCGTGCGCCCGCGGCTGGTCGTGCCCTCGCCCGCCGGCCGGGTCTTCACCCAGCAGGTGGCGGCCGAGTACGCGGCCGACCCCTGGCTGGTCTTCGCCTGCGGGCGCTACGAGGGCGTCGACGCGCGCGTGATCGAGGACGCTCGGCAGACGTTCACGGTGGACGAGCTGTCGATCGGCGACTACGTGCTGTTCGGTGGTGAGGCTGCCGTCCTCGTGGTCGTGGAGGCGGTGGGCCGGCTGCTGCCGGGCGTGCTGGGCAACGCCGAGAGCCTGGCCGAGGAGTCGCACACCGGCGGGCTGCTCGAGGCCCCGGCCTGGACCAAGCCCGCGCAGTGGCGCGGCCTGGGCGTGCCGGACGTGCTCGTGTCGGGCGACCACGCGCGCATCGCGCGCTGGCGGCGGGACGAGTCGCTGCGGCGCACGGCGCGGACCCGGCCGGACCTGCTCGAGCGCCTCGACGCGACCGCGCTCGACGGCGCCGACCTGGCGGTGCTCGCCGAGGAGGGCTGGGCGCCGGCGGGGGCGAGGTTGGTCCGCCGCGCTCCGGATGTGTCAAACTAGGTCGTCGCGCCAACAGGTTCGTCGGCCGCGCCCTGCCACAGGGGAGCGCTCGCCGGACGACGAACGGCGCCACCGGGCCTCGCTCCTCGACCTCGTCGGGGGCCGGCCTGCCGCTGATTTGACCGAGAGCTGCTGACCGCAGCCGCTCCACGACGACACCGCAGGTGACCTGTGGCACCTGCAGGGAGACAGACATGCAGAAGCTGGACGCGCTCGACTCGACCTCGCTGCGCACGGATGTGCCGGCGTTCGGCCCGGGTGACACGCTCAAGGTCCACGTCCGCGTCGTCGAGGGCAACCGCTCTCGCGTGCAGGTCTTCCAGGGCGTCGTGATCCGTCGCCAGAACGGCGGCGTGCGCGAGACGTTCACCGTGCGCAAGGTCAGCTTCGGCACCGGCGTCGAGCGCACGTTCCCGGTGCACTCGCCGGTCATCGACAAGATCGAGGTCGTCACCCGCGGTGACGTCCGGCGCGCGAAGCTCTACTACCTGCGCGAGCTGCGCGGCAAGAAGGCCAAGATCAAGGAGAAGCGCGAGCCCGCCACGACGGCGCGCTGACCCGGGCTTCGCTGCGGACCGCGGGCGCATGAGCACCACGGACTCGCGCGGGGACGCGTCGGGCGAGGTCCCCGGCTCCTCGAGCCGGCCGCTGGACATTCCGCCCGACGCGCCGTCCGACGTGTCCCTGGCCCCGTCCGGCGCTGCCGGTGCCGAGCCCGCCGCCGCCCCGACGGGCGGCAGGGCCGACGAGCCGGCGGCCCGCGACGGTGACGGCCAGGGGCCCGACGGCCCCAGCGGCCCCGGCGGCCCTGAGGGCGACGCCGAGGAGCAGCACCCGCCGCACCGGCGCCGCCGCATCTCCGCGTGGGCCGAGATGCCCATCCTCATCGGCATCGCACTGGTCCTGGCGATGCTGGTCAAGGCCTTCCTCGTGCAGGCGTTCTACATCCCCTCCGGCTCGATGGAGCAGACGCTGCGCGTCGGGGACCGCGTCCTCGTCGACAAGGTGTCCTACCGCTTCGGCGACATCGAGCGCGGGGACATCGTGGTCTTCAACGGCGTCGACTCGTTCACCCCCGAGGTCACCTACGACGAGCCGAGCAACCCGATCGCCAAGGCGGTCCGCGCCGTGGGCAGCGCGATCGGCATCGCCCCGCCGGACGAGCGCGACTTCATCAAGCGCGTGATCGGGCTGCCCGGGGACCGCGTGGCCTCCGACGGGCAGGGCCCGGTCACCGTCAACGGGGTGCCGCTCGAGGAGGAGGACTACCTCTTCCCCGGTGACGACCCCTCCGACCAGCCCTTCGACGTCACGGTCCCCGCGGACCGGCTCTGGGTGCTCGGTGACCACCGCAACGCCTCGGCCGACTCCCGGGCCCACCAGGGCGAGCCGGGCGGCGGGTTCGTGCCCGTCGACAAGGTGATCGGCAAGGCCTTCGTCGTCGTCTGGCCCTTCGGCCACTGGCGCACGCTGGGCACCCCGGACACCTTCGACCAGGCCGAGATCGACCGCCGCGCGACCGGTGTCGGAGCCGAGCTCGGCGGCTGAGCAGCCGCCGGTGAGCCCGACCTCCTCGGGGGCCCGATGGCTGCCGCCGGAGCCGCTGCCGGCCGGGGAGTCCTGGCGGCGCTCGGCCAAGGGCCTGCTCGTCGCGGACGGCTGCGTCCTGCTGCTCCACGTCTGCGACCCCGTCGAGCCGCAGCTCGGCTCCTGGTGGGAGCTGCCCGGAGGCGGGCTCGAGCCGGGTGAGGACGAGCGCGACGCCGTCGTGCGCGAGGTCCGCGAGGAGACCGGGCTGAGGCTCGACCGGGACGACGTGGGCACCATCGCCTGGACCCGTCACGCCACCTTCCGCTGGCTGGGCCGCCGTCGCTGGCAGCGCGAGACCGTCCACCTGGTCGCCCTGCCGGCCACGGCCCGCGAGCGCGCGCTCGACCCCACTCCGGAGGCGCCCGGCGCCCTGCTCGCCGTCGCCTGGCAGCCGCTGGAGGCGCTCGCCGGGCTGCGGACGTACCCCTTGCGGTTGGCCGAGCACGTCCCGGCCCTGCTCGCCGGGCGACACGTGGCCGAGGGGCTGGAGCGGTGGAGCTGAGCCCGGGCCGGAGCCGGGTTAGCCTGCCGGACATGCCCGCCCCACAGCTGGTCCCGGCGCCCCGCGGCGCTTCGAGCCCGGGCAAGGGCCGCGGCAGGCGCGGAGGCCCGAAGCGGGTCGTCAAGCCCTCCACCCCGCCGAGCCTGCGGCTCGAGCGCTCGCTCTGGCGGGAGGGCGCAGGGCGGCTGGCCGCGATGGACGAGGTCGGGCGCGGCGCGCTCGCCGGCCCCGTGAGCGTGGGCGTGGTCCTGCTCGACGCCGACTGCAAGCCGGGGCCACAGGGGCTGCGCGACAGCAAGCTGCTCACCCACGAAGCTCGGGTCGCCCTCGCCCCGCGCATCCGGCGCTGGGCGCCGGCCAGTGCTGTCGGGCACGCCAGCGCCGCCGAGATCGACGCGTACGGCATCCTCGCCGCGCTCCGGCTCGCCGCCGAGCGTGCCGTCGCGGCGCTGCCGGGCCGGCCGGAGTGGGTGCTGCTCGACGGCAACCACAACTACCTGCGCCGGCCGGGCCAGCTGACGCTGGCCGACGCGCTGGAGGAGGCCCCCGTCCCGGACGGCGGATGGGTGTGCGACGTCCCGGTCCGGACCGTCGTCAAGGGCGACATGACCTGCTCGTCGATCGCCGCGGCGAGCATCCTGGCCAAGACCGAGCGTGACGCGATCATGGAGGAGCTGGCCCGCCGGCACCCCGCCTTCGGGTGGGAGCAGAACCGCGGCTACGCGACCCCCTGGCACACGGCTGCGGTGGCCGAGCACGGGCCGTGCGAGCAGCACCGCCGATCCTGGCGGCTGCCCGGCCGCGACGAGCCGGTCGACGAGGAGCTGCTCGAGCAGCTGGAGGTGGTCGAGACGCTCGCCGGGCCTGAGGGAGCCCGAGCCCTCGGGCGCGGCCCGGCAGACGCGGGCGCCGCCGCGGTGGACAATGACCGGATCGCCGGGGCCGGTTGACGCCCCGGCCCGATGCTGAGCGTGGGAGACCCGAAGTGAGCGCCGAGGACCTCGAGAAGTACGAGACCGAGATGGAGCTGCAGCTCTATCGGGAGTACCGCGACGTCGTCGGCCTCTTCACCTACGTCGTCGAGACCGAGCGCCGGTTCTACCTCACCAATGCCGTCGACCTCGTCCCGCGCAGCACCGAGGGCGGCGAGGTCTACTTCGAGGTCACGATGGCCGACGCGTGGGTCTGGGACATGTACCGGCCCGCTCGCTTCGTGCGCAACGTGCGCGTGGTGACGTTCAAGGACGTCAACGTCGAGGAGCTGGCCAAGGCCGACCTGGAGCCGCCCTCGCCGAGCTGAGCGCGCCGTCCACAGCCCCTTCCGCGTCCACAGATGGTCGTCGGGTGGCCTGCGGGAGGCCGTCGCGGCGCCACGCTCGTCGTGGAGGTGGTGCGCGATGGGCGGCACGGGCAGGGCGGTCGGTGGTGCGGGGGCGGGCTCGCGGCGTGCGGGGGCGGGGGAGCGGGCGCAGCCGGGGGGCATGACCGCGCGCGGGTCGCTCGGCCGCTACGGCGAGGACGTGGCGGCGCGGTTCCTGGCCGACGCGGGGCTGGTCGTGCTGGAGCGCAACTGGCGGTGTGACCTCGGGGAGGTCGACATCGTGGCGCGCGACGGCGACGCGCTGGTCGTGTGCGAGGTGAAGACCCGGCGGTCGGCGTCGTTCGGGAGCCCGCAGGAGGCGGTCACGGCCGTGAAGCAGGCGCGGCTGCGCCGCCTGGCGGCGCGGTGGCTCGCCGAGCGGGGAGTGCACCCGCCGCAGGTCCGTATCGACGTGGTCGCGGTGACGCGCGGGACGAGCGGCGCGGCCCGGGTCGAGCACCTGCGCGGGGTGTCGTGATGGCGTTGGCGACGGCGCGCTCGGT
This sequence comes from Motilibacter aurantiacus, assembly GCF_011250645.1. Classification (NCBI taxonomy): domain Bacteria; kingdom Bacillati; phylum Actinomycetota; class Actinomycetes; order Motilibacterales; family Motilibacteraceae; genus Motilibacter; species Motilibacter aurantiacus. Next base: position 246,349 of record NZ_JAANNO010000002.1, on the reverse strand, counting down.
CGCGCTGGTCGGGGTCGAGGGGTCGGTCGTCGAGGTCGAGGCGCACGTCGCGCCGGGGCTGCCGGCGTTCGTCCTGGTCGGCCTGCCGGACGCCGCGCTGTCGGAGGCTCGCGACCGGGTGCGGGCGGCGGTGATAAACAGCGGCGAGCGGTGGCCGCAGTCACGGGTGACGGTGGGGCTGTCGCCGGCCAGCCTGCCGAAACGGGGGTCCGGGTTCGACCTGGCGATCGCGGTGGCGGTGCTGCTGGCCGGCGCCTGCCCCGAGGACGAGCCGGCGCTCGACCCGGCGGTGCTGGAGCGGACGGCGCTGCTGGGCGAGCTCGGCCTGGACGGGCGGCTGCGCCCGGTGCGCGGCGTGCTCCCCGCGGTGTCCTCGGCTGCCCGGGCGGGGCTAAGCCGTGTGGTGGTGCCGGAGGCGAACGCGTCGGAGGCGGCGCTGGTGCCCGGTGTGGAGGTCTTGGGGCTGCGCTCGCTGCGGCAGCTGGCCGCGCTGCTGCGCGGGGTGCAGGTGCCGGAGGAGGAGCCCGTGCTCGCCGTCCCGCCCGGTGGGCCCGCGGTGCGTCCTGCAGTGGGCAAGGACCTCGCGGACGTGGTCGGCCAGGAGGAGGCTCGCCACGCCGTCGAGGTGGCGGCCGCCGGTGGGCACGCGCTCTTCCTGGTGGGCGCGCCGGGCACCGGCAAGACGATGCTGGCCGAGCGGCTGCCGGGGCTGCTCCCGCCGCTGGAGCGCGAGGACGCGCTGGAGGTCACCGCCGTCCACTCGCTGGCCGGGGTGCTCGACCCTGCGGTGCCGCTGGTGGAACGGCCGCCGTTCCAGGCCCCGCACCACAGCGCGACCACCGCGGCCGTCGTCGGCGGCGGCAGCGGTGTGCCCCGCCCCGGCGCGGTCTCACTGGCCCACCGCGGCGTGCTGTTCCTCGACGAGGCGCCAGAACAGGATGACACCTCACTGCTGGACGCGGTCGCCCGCTGCCCCAGCTGGGCCGAAACGATGGACAAACTGGTACAAGAGTGCACGTAGGGGGTAAGACCAACGCGGGGTGGACAGTCGGCTGTATCGCTGACGGTTCGTCGCCACTCCGTACGGATGCTTGCATCGTGGCGTGGTCGCTGTAGCGTCCTCCTGTAGCAGCTCGTGTTGAGGGGGGCCGTCAGCGCGGACGACACTTCAGAGTGGTCGTAGCACTCAACAGGGCATGCCGGCGGTCGATGGGTTGTTACAGAGATGGCTCGCCCGTCTGGTGAGCGGAGAGGAACGGCAACGATGGCACGCGAGATCGAGCGGGACCTGTAGGCCCGCGAATCCATGAACTACGAACCGAGGCCCGGGGGTCCCCCCTGGGCCTCGCTGCTAGACCGAGGCCCGGGGTTCTCCCCCGGGCCTCGTTGCTAGACCGCACCAGCCTCCCGCCCGGGCCGCGCTCCACGGGCGCATCGAGGGTTGTGCTGGAGCGGCAGGGGCAAGACCTTGATTGCGGTGGCGGTTCACGTACCGGCGTGTAACCTGGCCGTCCGGTTCCTGCACTGCCGAAAGGATGCGAGATGGCACGGGAGATCGAGCGGGACCTGTAGGTCCAGCCCGCCAAGTCACAGTCCAGCGGAAGCCCGGGGCGACCCCGGGCTTCGCTGCGTTTGCGGCCGCAAGGGTGAGTGCGTGGCGGTCGGGGTTAGCTCCTTGCGGCCGGCCCACTCACGGTGTGCCAGCCGTTCGCTGCTCTGAGCACTACGTGACGAATGTGACCTCTGGGGCCTAGTCTCTGACACCGCGCTCGTCCACGCTCGGAGACGGCGTCGCTGGGGCAAGCCGGGATGGGGGAGCCATGGGTCAGACCTTCTGGACAGCAGTCGGCGCCATCGCCGCGTGCTGCTCCACCCTCCTGACCATCGCCCTGGTCATCTACGCCGCGCGCACCATCTCTCGGCAGGCGACGGCGTCGATCCGGGCGAACGAGCACACCCGCGCTCAGGTCACCATGACGTTCACCCTGGAGTGGCAGCGGGTCGTCGTGCAGCAGTACGACGAGATCCTTGACTACGTCAAGACACAGGGCTGGACGCTCGACCACGCGTTGCGGACTCACGCCTTCGATGAGGAGGTCCGTAAGCGGGTGCGTCCGATGCTCGAGAACATGGAGCACCTTGGACTCGGTGTTCGCATGAGGGCCTACAGCGGAGACATCGTCTACCACCTCGCCAACGGCTTCCTCAAGGAGACCCACCAGACGTTCCGCTACTACATCGCGTCGGTCCGGCAGGGCAGCGCTGCCGCGGGCCGGCTTGCGCACCCGACCGCTTTCGAGCACTTTGACTGGCTCATCATGGCCCTGGCAGACCGAGAACGGACGCCGCAGCCTCCGCTGCCAGGAACCCTCGAGGACTGACCAGCCCAGGGCTGCCAGGCCCGGGCGCGCTGGAGGCCTAGGCTCGGGCGCGCTGGAGGCCAACGCCGCGGAGGTGACGCTGGTCCCGGCCGCCTCGGTGCCCAGGTTGCGCTCACTGCACCATCTGACGGCGCTACTGGCGGTCTGTAGGTGTCGCACGTGTGACACCCAAGCGCCGCTGAACCGGCGCGTTGCGCGAGTGAGAGCGGCGTGGCGTCGGCTCTGGCGGCTGCAAGCGGTCTCGGCGACGCTGGGGCTGGTACGCCCCATCTGTGCCGAGGAGGAACATGCGAGCGAGAGCCGAGGCGCACGGAGTCGTCGAGTACGCCACCACCGCGATGAGGTTGAAGGACATTGCAAGTGCATGAGGCGGAGGGAGGCCGTCTGGCCCCGGACGCACCTCGTCAGTACACGCAGTCGGGGTTCGAGGTCGACTTCTTCGTGTTCGTCGTCTGCACCGACCGGGGGCAGCACAAGCGCATGCTCTTGACAACCGCCCGTCGGGAGCTCGACGGCTCTCACGGGATGAACAACGCGCTGAGGTGGTTCGCGCCGCCCGACTCCGCGGGTGAGCTTGAGGGTGCGGGCCGCACATGGAGCCGTAGCTCGTATGAGTTCATCTGCCCGCGCTGCCGAAGAAGCCCGCGCATCGAGGGCTCGAAGTGGTGGAACCTCGTGGATGAACTTGACCGTGTCGGGCAGTACGAGCTGGACCTCTCCTTGCTACCCTTCTAGGGCTACCTGGAGTAGTCCCTGGGCGAGGACGGGGTGACCTTCCTCGCTGGTTTCGTCTCCGGCGGAACCGTGCAAGCCCGCTGACCCGGTGGGTCCTACAAGGACGCCCACTGGAGGTCAGATGCCTTCGCTTCAGCGCGCTACGACGCCGTCGACGACATCCGACGAGCTGGCCACGCTGCTTCGAGTCGCCAGAAGCGGGTGGGGCACGACCATGAGGTTCGGCCTACTTCTCCTGCTGCGCCGCGCCAACGTCGTGGCGGCTGGGGGTGGTGCGCTCTACGCGTTTTTGCGCTGGTCGACGTGAACGTGGCCAACGAAGACCGGTTGCACGCGCCCGGACGGGTCCTCACACGCCCGCAGAGACGTCTCTGCGGTGGCTCCTCGACCGCCCGATGCCGTGCTCACCCGAGACGACCTGGCGAGCGGCGACTAGGCGTCGCCCGGCTCGTAAAGCGCGTCGAGGTTCTGCAGCGCGCCCGGGCGGTGCGAGAGGTCTTCTCCGTGGAGGGTCTTCCAGAGCCGCACTGCGTCGCGCCGCGCCTCGGTCCCGCCGCAGAAGATGAGCCTCGGGTTGACCATGTATGAGGCGGTGGCTCGACCATCGGTTGGCAGCTTCGCGAGCAGTTCCGCCTCCTCCAAGGCGCGAAGCGCTGCGCCGACGGTCTTCCGGTCGTACGTCGTCGTCTGCGCGAGCCGTGACCAGGACGCCGTCACGACGTTGCCGGCCGCCGGGCGCAGTTCGCCGAGCAGCGCCCAGAGGACAGCCCCGGCAGCGCCGGGGAGCTTGGCCGCGGCGATGTGCCTCGCACTGGAGACGAGCGTCATGAACCAGAAGCCGTCGTCCCGCTTCCAGACGTGCGGTCGCCCCTTCGACTGCGGGCGCACTACGAAGACGTCGCCCTCGCGCCCCACGACCCCGGCCCTCTCCGTCACCTCGCCCGTGTAGCCGTTGATGGTTCGTAGCTCTGCGGTCCGGGGGAGGTTGCGCTTCACTCGGTTCTCGGCGTGCTCCTCCGGGGAGGTCGCGTGCTGCTCCCTCCGGGCCTGCCCATCGAGCGTCTCGACGGAGCGCGAGTAGCCGCCGGGTCCGTGGACCACGCCGTCGAGCACCGTCGTGTCGGAGTCGGTGTGACTGGTCCAGGTAGTCGTTTGCATGGCTGTCCTTTGGTGGTGGGGCTGGTCCGACCACTTGGTGGCGTGAGCTCCACTACAGGTGGGGGTCGGTTGTCATGTCTCCTTGTGCTCCTGACGGAGCACCGACCGGCTGTCGCCGGTCCCCGCGCTGCGCGCGGAATGAGGGAGGGGCTGCCCTAGGCGCGTGTGGTCGCCGACGGCTCAGGCTGCTGCGCGAGGGCTGCTCGCGGCAGGAGCAGCCGACCGGCGAAGCACGGCGACGACCTCGCGGCCGACGTGGTCAGGAAGGGGAGTCGCGGAGCGCGCGACGACCCCCACGGCTCGTCCAAGGCGGAAGTGAAGGTCGTTCTCCAGCTCGTCGAAACTCATGGGTTCCTCGCTTTCGTGGTAGGCGAGGAGGACCGGTGCCGGGCGGGGACCGGAGCGCAGACGCGATTGCGCCGTGTGGGTCTAACGGCGTCCGAGGTTCAGCCGGTTGGCTCACTGCGGCGCGTCCGGTGGTACTTGCAGAGGCCACCAGGGGCGTTCGATGTGCCCGAGGTCTTCGCCGGGGAGGCCCAAGGCGGTGGCTGGAACCAGGAGCTGCGTGGGGCGACGGGTGGAGTCGACTCCAAGGTCGCGTAGGCGTCGCGCTACCTCGCGGGTCTTGACGACCCACAGGACGGCTTTGGCTGCGTGCAACTGGAGCGTGGCCGCCTCCCAGCGGTCCACCTTGTGGCGAAGACCTGAACTGCTCTTCCGGTTATCCTCGATTTCGAGTGCGAACGTGGATTCGGCGAGGTCGTCCGGGTCGCCGGGGCGCTCGCCGTGCAGTTGGGCGTACAGCGCCTCGCCCTGCTCGTTTGTCGGCAGGTGCTGCAGGATGAGACCGTCGGGAATCAGACCGCCAGTGAGGCTGCCGACAGCGCCCTCTCTGTCTGTGGCTAGCCGGAGCGTGCCCCAGGCGCGTGCCTGCACCTCGTTTGACCAGCGTCGGCACGCGGCTCCCCAAGTAACGGTCATGCGGATGCCGTGCGCGAGAAGCCGTTGTTGTCGCGCGTCCAGCCACGCTCCGACGTGACTGGGCGCCGTGGCGTGCGCCACGCTGTCTGACGTTGGCACGGCTTCCCGCCCCGAGCTGCGGCCGGTGGCCTGCCAGCCGGTGCTCGTCAACCAGACCACGGGCGTGTCCCCGATGATTCCAAGCCGCGCGCGCTGCTTCTTGCGCTTGTCGTTGGGGTCTTGGGCTACGACGTGCGCGACGAGGTCGCGCGGGACGCCCTGCCTCAGCAGGGTGTCCACGGGGAGGGAGCCGTCGGCCTCGGCGAGCATGTGGAGTACGCGTGCAGCGGCGGCGTCGTCGTTGCGCTGGGCGGCGTGTGCGAGTCGTGCGGCTTCGACGAGGGCGTCCAGGTCTGGGATGGCGTCAGGCACGAGGGCTCCGTAGCGGTGGTTGGGTCCAGGGGGACCCTGGTCGTGGTGTTGGGGGTAGCGGCAGGGGTCCCCGGGCGGCCGGAGGACGTCTGGGGGAGCGGCATCCCCAGCACCACGAGGGGTCCAGGGGCTTGCCCCTGGTCGTCGTCGTGGAGGCGCCGGCTGGGACGCCAGGGACTCGTCGAGGCGCGTCGCGAAGCAGCGGGTTGACGGGAGGGCGTCGCAGTTGGTGCTGGAGCGACGACGAGGCGGGGCCGCCGCAGAGGACAGTCCGGCGCTTGCGTCGGTCTGCCGGTATTTGCGCGGCGGTCATGTCCGCCCCACCGTCATGCTTTTCGGGGGTGGGGCGGACATGACCGCGGCGCAGCCGCGGCCCCGCCGGGGTCCAGGGGCTTGCCCCTGGCGTCGCGTAGCGGCGGAAGCGGGTCCAGGGCCGCAGCGTCCTGGCGTCGCGTAGCGGCGGTGGGGGTGTCGGGGGCGTCCCCCGACGGTCTCAGCCGTCCGACGCCGCAGACGCCTCCTTGTCGACGGCGGCCGCCCGGAGTGCGTCGTCCAGAGTCAGGCCCTTGCTCACGGCCGCGTCGGCCGCGCGGCGCTGCTCTCGCGTCATGGCGCTGATGCGCCGGTGAAGGGCGCGGACGTGTCCCGCGGCGTGGGCTGCGGAACCGGGCGACAGCGTCTCCTCGGCAAGGAGAACGCGGACCGCGCTGGCGAGGTCGTGCCAGGCCTGGTGAAGGTGGGCGTCGTCGCTGGCACTGACCGACGTCCAAGTGGTAGGGGCAGGGGTGGGGTGATGAGGCGTGTGCGTCATGAGCCGGACAGTCCCGGGCTCGGCGCAGGTGTCGAGTAGGTGGCTACAGCCGGGGTGAGATTCGGACGCGCTCGTCCATCCCTTTGCCGCTCCGGCGGCTCGGCTCTACATGGATGCCCTCGATGACGAGGCGCAGCAGGTGCCGTCGCTGCTCAAGGTCCATAGCGGGCCACGTGTCGCGCAGTTCCTGCCGCGTCTGCACGGGAAGGGGCAGGCGCGTCTGCTCGAGGACCCGCTGCTCGAGGTCGTCGATGCGCGCCTGTACTTCCTCGAGCATCTGGAGGAGCGTGGCAAGTAGCGCGCCTCGCCACGCGCCTGCCTTCTGCTGCACGAGCAGCAAGGTCTGCTCCTCGCGCGCCTCTTCCAGCTCGCGCTCCTCCTTGGACGGCTCTCGCTCCTGGCGCGCCTCGTGCTCCGCCGCTGCGGGTGCAAGTCGGTCATCCGAGAGGTACTCGACCAACCAGCCGAGCACGAAGCGCTCCACGCCTGGTCCCACGACGCTGCAACCGACGCAGGTGCCCTTGCCCCGCACGCGGTTGGCGTGGCATCGGTACACGAAGGTCTTGCTGCCGTCTCGCTGCATCTTCTGAGCGCCGTAGAGCCGGCCGCCGCACGCGCCACAGCGGAGGAGCCCGGACAGCAGCCACTCGTGGCTGCCCCAGGGCTTGCGCGCGCCGCTGCTCGACCGCTCGGTGATGACCCGCTGCAGGCGCATCCACGTGGTGAGGTCGCAGACGGGCTCGTGGGCGATGACAGGAGTGCCCGAGGCGTCCCGGGCGACGAACTGCATCAGGTCGATGCGCTGGCCTCGCTTGTGCTCGGGGACCTGGCGCATCCTGTACCCGACGAGCCGGGGGGAGCGGAGGGCGCGCAGCACGCTCGCCTGGTAGACCGGCTTGCCGTCGTGCGCAACGATGCCGAGTTCGTCCGCCCAGTACCGCGCGATGGTGGCCATGCTCGCGCCCTGAAGCGCTAGGCGTACGGCGTCCTTCAGGGCTGGGTGCTCGATGGGATGCGGTACGAGCCGCGTGCCGTGTCGGTTGTGCTCGTCCAGCTCCCGCGGACCGATGGTCCATCCGAACGGCAGCTGCCCACCGTGATGGAACCCGGACTCCGCGGCGTGACGCTTGGCGATCCGCTGCCGCTTGCTCATGATGTCGGTTTCTTCCTCGGCCATGATGGAGCGGAAGCTGACGAGTACCTTCGCGGCCGCTGTGAGCATGCGGAGCTCCTCGTTGTTGTCCCCGAGGCTGAGCAGCTCGACCTCATGCTCCTTGCACATGGCGAGCCAGAGCATCGTCGCCGGCGAGCCACGGCGCTCCACGCGGTCGAGCTGGGCGAACGCGAGCGCGGGCACTGTCCCGTCCTTGATGGCTACGTTCATCGCCTCGAAGCCTGCTCGCTCGCGTGCAGCGAAGCGGCTGGCGCTGTCGTTGTCGATGAACTCCCCAAGCACCGTCCACCCGCTCTGCTGGTCGAGCATGCGCCGGAGGTCGACCCGCTGCCGCTCGATGGCGTCGCCGCGGTCGCCGTGTCTCTTCGACAGTCGGAGGTAGAGGTAGATGCCCTGCGTCCCCGGTGCAGCCGCGTCTGTGAGCCGGGTGAAGGGGGCGTAGGGCCGGGCGCGCACCGGTCGCATCGGTCGTCGGTGGACGACCGGCACGGGCGTCCGGTGGCTGTCGGTCCGGGTGTTGGTCTGGGTCTCAACCGTCATCGCATCGCTCCTGGCATCGGCGCGTCTCGACCATCGGCAGGTCGTGTCCTCGTCTGAGGTGTCACTGCGCTTCCTCGACGAGGCCCCCGAGTTCTCGCCCGCCGTTCTCGACGCGCTGCGCCAGCCGCTGGAGTCGGGCCTGGTGGTGCTCTCCCGCGCCGGTGGCACGGCGCGCTACCCCGCGCGCACGACGCTGGTCCTCGCAGCGAACCCCTGCCCGTGCGGGCGCGCGGTGGGCAAGGGGCTCGACTGCACCTGTACGCCGCTGGCGCGCCGCCGCTACCTGTCCCGGCTGTCGGGTCCGCTGCTCGACCGGGTCGACCTGCGCGTCGAGGTGCTGCCGCCCGTCGGGGCGCAGCGGCTGGGGGCATTGGAGCCGGGCGGTGCCGAGCCGACAGCGGTCGTGGCGGCCCGGGTGGCCGAGGCGCGGGCGCGGGCCGCGGCGCGGTTCCAAGGGCTGGCCTGGCGCACCAACGCCGAGGTCCCCGGGCGGGAGCTGCGCGCCCGGTGGCGGGTGCGCGACGCGCGGGCGGTCGAGGAGGCCGTGCTGCGCGGCGTGCTCACGCTGCGCGGCGCCGACCGCGCCCTGCGGGTGTCCTGGACGCTCGCCGACCTCGGCGGGAGGCAGCAGCCGAGCGCCGCCGACGTGGCGCTCGCCGTCGGCCTGCGGCTCTCCGCGACGGGGGCCGCGGCGTGACCGCCGGCACGAGCCGTCCCGCGGGCACCGGGGCGGCCCGCGCAGGCAGTGCCGACGCCCCTGACGTCGAGCGCCGCGCCCTCGTCGCACTGGGGCGCGTCGTCGAGCCGCCGGCTCCCGCACTGGTGCCGCTGGTCGACGCCCTCGGGGCCGTGGAGGTCCTCGAGCGGCTACGGGCCGACCGGCTGGAGGGGCCCACGAGCCGGCAGGTGAGCGCCTACCGCGCCCGGCTCGACCTGGCCGACGTCGACCGGGACCTGGCGATGGCGGCCCGGGCCGGGGCACGGCTGGTCGTCCCCGGCGACCGCGAGTGGCCTCCCGCCCTGCACGATCTGCGTGCCGGCCGACCGCTCGCGCTCTGGGTGCGCGGGGCGGCGGGCACGGGCCTGGCTGCCGCGGTCGAGCACGCGGTGGCCGTCGTCGGCGCGCGGGCGGCCACCGCGTACGGGCTGCACGTCGCGGCGACGCTGAGCGCGCAGGTGGCGGCGCGCGGCTGGACGGTGGTGTCCGGCGGCGCCTTCGGCATCGACGCGGCCGCGCACCGCGGGGCGCTGTCCGTGGGCGGCACGACAGTGGCGGTCCTCGCCTGCGGGGTCGACGTCGCCTACCCCCGGGCGCACGAGCCGCTGCTGTCGCGCGTCGCCCAGGACGGGGTGCTCGTGAGCGAGGTGCCGCCGGGCACGGGCGTCACCCGCGGCCGGTTCCTCGAGCGCAACCGGCTGCTCGCGGCCCTGAGCCGGGGGACCGTGGTCGTCGAGGCCGCACTGCGCAGCGGGGCGCGGAGCACCGCCGAGCGGGCGCGCGAGCTGTGCCGGGAGGTCATGGCCGTGCCCGGCCCCGTGACGAGCCCGCTGTCGGCCGGCTGCCACGAGGAGGTACGCGCCCGGCAGGCCGCGCTCGTCACCGACGGGGACGACGTGCTCGACATCGTCGGCCAGCTCGGCGTGGACAGCCGCCCGGAGCGCCGGGCGCCGCCCGGTCCGCTCGACGTGCTGGACCCGGAGGACCTGCGGGTCTACGACGCGATGCCGCTGCACGGTGCGGTCCCCGCCGGCCAACTCGCGCGGGCCAGCCTGCTGCCGGTGCCCGACGTGCTCGGCCGGCTGGGGCGGATGGCGGTGCAGGGGCTCGTCGAGGCGACCGACCGCGGGTGGCGTCGGGCGGTGCCCACGGCGCGGCGCCACGGGTAGCGGGCGAGGGTGTTCCCGCTCGCCACTCGTGGAGCGTGGCCCTGCCGCGCGCGGTGGCCGGCGCGCCGCGGCTACCGCGGTCGTGGCCAGCACGGTGCTGGTCGGTGTGGCAGTGCGTGAGGAGCCGGAACGCAGCGTCGCCCGTCGCGCGCGGCAGAAAGCGCCGCACGCCTGGACGTGTGGCCGTGATCGTTCGGCGCGAGTGGTCGTCGGAGCAGCCACTGCGGCCAACTGGCTCGCGCACGGCGGACGAGGGTCAGCGGGCACGTGGGGGAGCGCAGACGGCCCGGACCGCGGCCGGCCGACCGCGCTCGCGGTCCGCGAGCGACTCCGGCGGGCAGCCCGGGGCCGCGGCACGCCGGGACGGGGGCGGGTGCTTGACCAGGGGCGCAGCGCTGGTCACCGTGTGCCCCGTGATCGAGCCGGAGGACCCGCCGCTGCCGCCGGCCATGGCGTCGGCCCGCGACGAGTTCGTCCGGCACCTGCGCGCGGAGCGCGGGTCCTCCGCGCACACGGTGCGGGCGTACGCCTCCGACATCGGCGGGCTGCTCGAGCACGCCCGGCGGATGGGGCGCGAGGACCCCGCCGGCGTCGACCTGGCGGTCCTGCGCAGCTGGCTGGCCCTGCAGCGCTCCAGCGGGCTGGCGCGGGCGACGCTCGCGCGGCGGGCCGCCGCGGCCCGGACCTTCACGGCCTGGGCTGCTCGCGCCGGGCTGGCCCCCGCCGACGCCGGCGCGCTGCTCGCCACGCCGCGCGGCGGACGCTCGCTGCCGGGAGTGCTGAGCCAGGGCGAGGCGCGCGCGGTGCTGGACGCGGCCGCGGCGGCGGCCGAGGACGCCGGGCCGCTCGGCCTGCGGGACCTGGCGATCCTGGAGGTGCTCTACGCCTCTGGCATCCGGGTCGCCGAGCTGTGCGGCCTGGACGGCACCGACGTGGACCGCTCCCGCCGGGTGGTCCGGGTCGTGGGCAAGGGTGACAAGGAGCGCTCGGTCCCGCTCGGGGTGCCAGCGCTGCGCGCGGTCGACGAGTGGCTGTCGCGCGGACGGCCCGCGGTGCAGACGCCGGCCAGCGGCCCGGCGCTGTTCCTGGGGGCCCGCGGGGCGCGCATCGACGTCCGCACGGTGCGCCGGGTGGTCCACGCGATGCTGGCGAAGGTGCCGGGGGCGCCCGACCTCGGGCCGCACGGGCTACGCCATTCGGCCGCCACCCATCTGCTGGACGGGGGAGCCGACCTGCGCACCGTTCAGGAGTTGCTCGGTCACGCTACTCTCAGTACGACACAGCTATACACGCATGTCTCAGTGGAGAGACTCAAGGCGACGTACCAGCGAGCCCATCCGCGAGCCTGACGGCGTGGAGGGGCGTCCCGGTCGGCGCCGGGGAAGGAGGGGGTCTCCATCGTGGTCGACCAGTCGTCGCCCGTGGCCGAGAAGCCGGTCGTCGTCGACGAGCCCGCTGCGGCGGAGGAGGCCCTGCAGAAGCTGTGGGAGGACTACAAGTCCGGCGGTGACGCCCGGCTGCGTGAGCGCCTCATCCTGCACTACTCCCCGCTGGTGAAGTACGTCGCGGGCCGGGTCGGCGTGGGCCTGCCGCCCAACGTCGAGCAGGCCGACCTCGTGTCCTACGGCATCTTCGGCCTGATGGACGCGATCGACAAGTTCGACCTCGAGCGCGGCTTCAAGTTCGAGACGTACGCGATCAACCGCATCCGCGGCGCGATCATCGACGAGCTGCGCTCGCTCGACTGGATCCCCCGGTCCGTGCGCTACAAGGCGCGCGAGGTGGAGAAGTCGTACGCCGCCCTCGAGGCGCGGCTGCACCGCACGCCGACCGAGTCCGAGGTCGCCCAGGAGATGGGCATCAAGCTCGAAGAGCTGCACCAGATCTTCAGCCAGATGTCCTACGTCAACGTCGTCGCGCTGGACGAGCTGCTCGGCGGGGAGAAGGACAGCAGCCCCGAGCAGGTCCTCGAGGACCCGCGGGCCGAGGACCCCGTCGCCGCGTTCGAGGCCGACGAGACCAAGCACCTGCTGGCCAAGGCGATCAACCTGCTGCCCGAGCGGGAGAAGATCGTCGTGACGCTCTACTACTACGAGGGCCTCACCCTCGCCGAGATCGGCCAGGTCCTCGGGGTCACCGAGAGCCGGATCTGCCAGATGCACACCAAGGCCGTCCTGCAGCTGCGCAGCAAGCTGGCCGAGGGCGAGGACTGACCCGCCCGACGGCCGTCCCCGCTCAGCCGGCGCGGGCGCCGCGCCTCGTCCGGAAGGCCAGCGCGGCGAGCGCCGTGCCGCCCGCGAGCGTCGCGGCGGCGGGCATCGGGACCGGCATCGGGACCGGCATCGGGACCGGCATCGGCATCGGCATCGGCATCGGGACCGGCATCGGCATCGGGACCGGCATCGGGACCGGCATCGGCATCGGGACCGGCGTCGACAGCGGCCTCGCCTGAGGCTCGCCGTCGCCCTCGCCGTCGCCGTCGCCCTCGCCGTCGTGCGGCGGCCGTGCCGCCACGGCCGTCGAGGACGCCGGCCGCGTGCCGGCCGCGCCCCTCCTGTCCTCGGCCCCGGCCGCCGGCACCGGCAGCAGCCGCGCGGGGCCGAGCCGCGCGACCAGGGCCAGCGGGTCGAGGTAGTCCTCGCCGCGGCGCAGCCCCCAGTGCAGGCACGACCTCGGCGCGCAGTGGCCGGCCGACCCCTCGAGCGTGCCGAGCACCTGCCCGCGGGCGACCTCCTGCCCGGCCACCACGGCCGCGGCCACGGGCTCGTACGTCGTGCGCAGCTCGCCGTGCTGGACGGACACCACCCCGCGCCCGCCGACCCGTCCCGCGTACGCCACCACCCCGGCGCCCGCGGCCCTGACCGGGGCGCCCGGCGCCGAGAGCAGGTCGACGCCCCGGTGCCCGGGCAGCCAGCGCTCCGGCGGCGGCTCGAAGCCGCGGGCCAGCGCGGGCGCGCCGTCGAGCGGCCAGGACCAGGCCGGCTCCGGCGCGGCGACGGCGGGCCTGGCCGGGCCGGCCACGAGGAGCACCGCCGCCCCGAGCACCGCCAGGGCCAGCCGCACCGCCCCCGACACGGCGGGCAGGAGCCGACCGGGAGCGCCGGGCCGGGGCAGCCGGGCCGTCCGGGCCGGTGGGGACGTCGACATGGGCACGAGACTGCCGCTCGGACGGCGCCGCGGGGCCGTGGCGGAGCCCGGCTGTGGACAACCGCGGGGTGGGGTCGCCGGGTGGGGATCCCGTAGACTTCTGCTAGCGGCCCCCGTGTGGGCCGACTTCGCACGCCCGCACAGTCGGGCCGCACCTCCTCGGTCCACCCCGACAGGGATGGCACGGGCGCGGCCTCGCGGGCGTCAGGCGCGCCCGCGCAACCGCCCGGGCGCGACAACCGAGGTGCGCGCCCCGAGGCGCGCAGAGGAGGGCCGACCGGCCATGGCCGTCGTCAGCATGCGGCAGTTGCTCGACAGCGGTGTCCACTTCGGGCACCAGACCCGGCGCTGGAACCCGAAGATGAAGCGCTTCATCTTCACCGAGCGCAACGGCATCTACATCATCGATCTGCAGCAGTCGCTGTCCTACATCGACAACGCGTTCGAGTTCATCAAGCAGACCGTGGCGCACGGCGGCACGATCCTGTTCATCGGCACGAAGAAGCAGGCGCAGGAGGCGATCGCCGAGCAGGCGACCCGCGTCGGCATGCCCTACGTCAACCAGCGCTGGCTGGGCGGCATGCTCACCAACTTCTCCACCGTGCACAAGCGCCTCCAGCGCCTCAAGGAGCTCGAGCAGATCGACTTCGAGGACGTGCCCGGCAGCGGCATGACCAAGAAGGAGCTCCTCGTCCTCCAGCGCGAGAAGGAGAAGCTGGAGAAGACCCTCGGCGGTATCCGCGACATGGCCCGCACCCCGAGCGCCGTGTGGATCGTGGACACCAAGAAGGAGCACATCGCCGTCGGTGAGGCCCGCAAGCTGGGCATCCCGGTCGTCGCGATCCTCGACACCAACTGCGACCCCGACGAGGTCGACTACAAGATCCCGGGCAACGACGACGCGATCCGCTCCGTCACGCTGCTCACCCGCGTGGTGGCCGACGCCGTCGCCGAGGGCCTGATGGCCCGCGCCGGCGTGCGCACGGGCGAGGAGGAGGGCGCGCACGTGGGCGTGGCCGCCGACGAGCCGCTCGCCGAGTGGGAGCAGCAGCTGCTGGCCGGTGGCAACGCGGGTGCAGCGGGTGCCGCCCCCGACCAGCCCGTCACGGAGCAGCCGGCCGCCGAGCAGCCGGTCGCCGAGCAGCCGGCGTCGGGCGAGGGCCCCGCGGGCGCCTCGGCCTGACCAGCCGCTACGCCAGCTGTCGCGTACGCCGGGCGGGCCGCCCTCGCGGCTCTCCCGGCGTCGCTGCGCCGGGCGCCGGACGCGCGCCCGGCCGGCACCCCGCCGAACCGCACGAACCTCCCAATCACCGATTCCCCCAGGAGCAGGCATGGCCAGTTTCAGCGCAGCGGACGTCAAGCGGCTCCGCGAGCTGACCGGCGCCGGGATGATGGACTGCAAGAAGGCGCTCGAGGAGGCCGAGGGCGACTTCGACAAGGCGGTCGAGATCCTGCGCGTCAAGATGGGCGCCAAGGTCGACAAGAAGGCCGGCGAGCGCGAGACGTCGAACGGCATCGTCGCCGCGGCCGAGGGCGCGCTCGTCGAGCTGCGCTGCGAGACCGACTTCGTCGCCAAGAACGAGCAGTTCCAGCAGCTCGCGAGCGACATCGTCGCCCACGTCGCGAAGACCGGCGTCACGGACCCCGAGGCGCTGCTCGCCGAGACCCTCGCCGACGGCGCGAGCATCGCGGACAACCTCAAGTCCGCGTCGGCCGTCATCGGCGAGAAGATCGAGCTCGGCGCCGTGTCCTTCTTCGACGGCCAGGTCGCCGCGTACATGCACAAGCGCAGCAGCGACCTGCCCCCGCAGGTCGGCGTGCTCGTCGAGTTCGACGGTGGTGACATCGAGGCCGCGCGCGGCGCCGCCATGCAGATCGCCGCGATGCGCCCGCTGTACGTCACCCGCGACGAGGTCCCGGCCGAGACGGTCGAGAACGAGCGCCGCATCGCCGAGGCGACGGCCCGCGAGGAGGGCAAGCCCGAGGGCGCGCTCCCCAAGATCGTCGAGGGCCGGGTCAACGGCTACTTCAAGGACGTCGTCCTGCTCGAGCAGGCCTCGGTCCAGGACAGCAAGAAGACCGTCAAGCAGCTGCTCGACGAGAAGGGCGTGACCGTCAAGCGGTTCGCGCGCTTCGAGGTCGGCGCCTGACCGGTAGCGGCTCACCACCGCACTCCGCAACGCTGCGTCGCCCCGGCTCCGGCCGGGGCGCGCAGCGTTGCGTTGTAGGACACCAGCACGACCGCCGCTCAGGAAGGACACCCGTGGGACAGCCGAGGTACGACCGGGTTCTGCTCAAGCTGTCGGGCGAGGTGTTCGGCGGCGGGTCCTTCGGCGTCGACCCCGACGTCGTGCAGGGCATCGCCCGCCAGATCGCCGACATCGTGCGCGAGGGCACGCAGGTCGCCGTCGTCGTCGGCGGGGGCAACTTCTTCCGCGGGGCCGAGCTGTCGCTGCGCGGCATGGACCAGGCCCGCAGCGACTACATGGGCATGCTCGGCACGGTCATGAACTGCCTCGCGCTGCAGGACTTCCTGGAGAAGCAGGGCATCGACACCCGCGTGCAGACCGCCATCACCATGGGCCAGGTCGCCGAGCCCTACATCCCGCGTCGCGCAGTGCGCCACCTGGAGAAGGGGCGCGTGGTCATCTTCGGCGCCGGCGTCGGCATGCCCTACTTCTCCACCGACACCGCCTCCGCCCAGCGCGCCCTCGAGATCGGCGCGCAGGTGCTGCTCATGGCCAAGGCGGTCGACGGCGTCTACGACGACGACCCGCGGACCAACCCGGACGCCAAGCGCTTCGAGCGGGTGTCGTACCAGGAGGTCCTGCGCCGCGGGCTGAAGGTCGCCGACGCGACCGCCTTCAGCCTGTGCATGGACAACCGGCTGCCCATCATCGTCTTCAACCTCCTGCAGGACGGCAACATCGCGCGCGCCGTCAGCGGCGAGACCATCGGCACGCTGGTGTCGACGGCCGACGACCCGGCCTGACGCGCCGCACCACCCGGCGGCGCCTTCGCCGCTCCGCAGGGCCCGGGCGATAGCCTGGCCTCCTCCGGGCCCGTCGGCGGACCGCTCCGCCGCGGCGCGGTCCGCCCGCACGTGCCATCCGACCCGAACCCGTGAAGGGAGACTCCGGTGATCGACGACACCCTTCTCGAGGCCGAGGAGAAGATGGAGAAGGCGGTGAACGTCGCGAAGGAGGACTTCGCGACCATCCGCACCGGCCGCGCCAACCCGGCCCTGTTCAACAAGATCGTCGTCGAGTACTACGGCACCTACACGCCGGTGAACCAGCTCGCGTCCTTCCAGACGCCGGACCCGCGGCTCATCGTCGTCGCGCCCTTCGACAAGGGGTCGCTCGGCGCCATCGAGCGCGCGATCCGCGACTCGGACCTGGGGGTGAACCCGTCCAACGACGGGACGGTCATCCGGGTGCCGCTGCCCCAGCTGTCCGAGGAGCGGCGCCGCGACTTCATCAAGCTCGCGCGCAGCAAGGCCGAGGACGCCAAGGTCTCGATCCGCAGCGTGCGGCGCCATGCGAAGGAGGCGCTGGACCGGCTGGTCAAGGACGGCGAGGCCGGCGAGGACGACGTGACCCGCGCCGAGAAGCAGCTCGAGTCGACGACGAAGCGCTACGTGGAGTCCGTCGACGAGCTGCTCAAGCACAAAGAAGCAGAGCTGCTCGAGGTCTGATCCGGTGGCGCCGAACGCCGCGCATCCGACCAGCGCACAGCCGACGCAGGCAACGGAAGGAAGCGGGAGCGGGGCGGTGGCAGCGAGCCGACGGCGCAAGAGGGCTCCGCAGAAGCGCAACCTCGGTCGCAACCTCCCCGCGGCCATCGCCGTCAGCCTGGTCATGGGCGGGCTGCTGCTCGCCAGCCTGTACGTCCAGCCGAGCGTCTTCGTGGGGCTTGCCGCCGTCGCGGCGCTGCTCGGCGTCTCCGAGCTGGTGCAGGCCTTCGGCTCGCGGGGCATCGCGGTGCCCGGCATCCCGCTGGGGGCGGCCGCGGTCGCCACGCTCGTCGCGGCGTACGCCGGCGGCGAGCCCGGCCTGCTGGCCGCGTTCGCGCTGTCCGCGCTCGCGGTCGCGGCCTGGCGGGGGGCGAAGGGGCCGGAGGACTTCGTCCGCGACGCGACCGCCGGCGTCTTCACCCTGGCGTACGTGCCGCTGCTGACCGGGTTCGCGCTGCTGTCGCTGCGCGCCGACGACGGCCCCGACCGGGTCGTCGTGTTCGTGCTCGCGGTCGTCGCGAACGACGTGGGCGGCTACGCGGCCGGGGTCCTGTTCGGCCGGCACAAGCTGGCGCCCCGCGTGAGCCCGGGCAAGACGTGGGAGGGCTTCGCCGGCTCCCTGGCCGTGGCCGCAGCGGGAACGGCGGCATCGGTGGCCTGGCTGCTCGACGGGCCGCTGTGGGCCGGCGCGCTGCTGGGGGTGGCGTGCTGCCTGACGGCGACGGCCGGGGACCTCGCCGAGTCGCTGATCAAGCGCGACCTCGGAATCAAGGACATGGGCACGTTGTTGCCCGGGCACGGCGGTGTGATGGACCGTCTGGACTCGTTGCTGCCCACCGCCCCGGTGGCCTACCTCCTGATTGAGTATGTCGTCCTCCGATAACGCCGCCGTGCCGCCCGCCCCCACGCGCCCCCAGCCGCCGGGCCTCGTGCTCGCCGCGCCCCGACGGGGCAAGCCGCCCCGCCACCTGTCCGACCTGACCGCCGAGGAGCGGCGCGCTGCGGTCGTCGAGCTCGGCGAGCCGGCGTACCGCGCCAAGCAGCTGTCCACCCACTGGTTCGGGCGGCTGGTCGACGACGTGGAGCAGATGCCCGACCTGCCCCGCCCGGTGCGCGCCAAGCTGGCCGAGGCCCTGCTGCCCCGCCTGCTCACGCCCGTGCGCGAGTGGGAGACCGACGGCGGTGCCACCCGCAAGCAGCTGTGGCGGCTGCACGACGGCGCGCTGGTCGAGGCCGTGCTCATGCGCTACGGCGCGCGGGTCACCGGTGAGGTCTCCGGCGGGCTGATGACCGGCCTCGGTGACGAGTCCGACTACGACGCGGGTACCGGCCCGGGCCCCGACGACGCCGCGGGCGCCCGTCGCTCGCGGGTGACGATGTGCGTGAGCAGCCAGGCCGGCTGCGGCATGGCCTGCCCCTTCTGCGCCACCGGCCAGCAGGGGCTGACGCGCAACCTGTCCACCGCCGAGATCGTCGAGCAGGTCCTGGCCGGCGCCCGCGCCCTCGAGCGCGGCCAGGTCGCCGGGGGACCGGGCCGGGTCAGCAACGTGGTCTTCATGGGCATGGGCGAGCCGCTCGCCAACTACAACGCCGTTCTCGGCGCCGTGCGTCGGCTCACCGACCCCGCCCCGGACGGGCTGGGCATGTCCCGCCGCGGCATCACGGTCTCGACCGTCGGGCTCGCGCCCGCGATCCGCAGGCTCGCCGGGGAGGGGCTGCCCATCACCCTCGCGGTCAGCCTGCACGCGCCCGACGACGAGCTGCGCGACACGCTCGTCCCGATCAACACCCGCTACAAGGTCGACGAGGTGCTCGACGCGGCGTGGCACTACGCGGAGACGACCTCGCGTCGTGTATCCATCGAGTACGCGCTGATCCGTGACGTCAACGACCAGGCCTGGCGCGCTGACCTGCTGGGACGCAAGCTCAAGGGGCACCTGGTGCACGTCAACCTCATCCCGCTCAACCCGACGCCGGGCTCGAAGTGGACCGCGTCGCGCGAGCGTGACGAGCGGGCGTTCGTGCGCGCGCTCGAGCACCACGGCGTCGCCGTCACGGTGCGGGACACCCGCGGGCGCGAGATCGAGGGGGCCTGCGGCCAGCTGGCGGCCGCCGACACCGGCACCGGCGAGCCGGAGCCCGCGGCGGCCGGCGCAGGCGTCTGACGTGCGGGGCAGGAGACGCGACCACCGCCGGCTGCGCCGGGCCGGCTGGCTCTCGCGCGGGTACGCCCGCGGCCAGGTCGACGAGCTGCTGTCCCACGTCGAGCAGCGGCTGGGCGCGGGGGAGCCGGTGGCGGCGGCCGACGTGCGGCGGGCCGGCTTCGACCTCGTCCGCCACGGCTACGACATCGGCGCCGTCGACCGGCTGCTGGACCGGCTGGAGCGCCGCTGCGTCGAGCAGGCCATGGCCGACGAGCCGCTGTGGGCGCTCGAGGACGACCTGCGCGCGAGCGCCGGGCGGCTGCGCGACCAGCTGTCGGGCGCTCCCGGCGCCCGGTTCGCGCGCCTCGGGCGGATGCACCGCGGCTACGACCCGGCGGACGTCGACGCGCTCGTGGAGCGCGTGCTGCGCACCCTGGACCCGTTCAGCGCCACCCCCGAGGGCGCGCCGGTCGAGGCCGACGACGTGCGGTTCACCGTCTTCGGCCGGGTGCGCGGCGGCTACGTCGAGCCGGCCGTCGACGACGTCCTGGACCGGGTGATCGACCTGCTGCTGCGCCACGCGGTCCTGCGGGCGCAGCTCGCCGCCGCCGAGGTGGTCCAGGCGCTCGGGCCGGACGCCTTCACGGCGCCGGCCTACGAGGAGCCGCCCGCCCGCCCGCTCTCCGGGCCCGAGCCCCCGCTGCCGGCCGCCGGCGCCGGCTGAGCCTGCTCGACGGCCGGGGGAGCCACCCGGCCCAGCACCCGGTCCACCGTGATCTCCACGACCACCCGCTCAGGGTTCGGCCGCGGCTGCCGGTAGCGCCCGGCGTACGCGGCCACGGCGGCGTCGACCGACTCGGCGTCCTCGCGCACCGAGGCCACGCCCTCGAGCGACAGCCACCGGGCGCGGTCGACCTGGCACAGCACCGCCCGGCGCCCCGCCGCCGCGTTCAGCGCCTTGACCGTCCCGCCGCCGGTGATGACCCGGGCCACCCGGCGCGCGGCGTCCCAGGTGAAGCCGACCGGGACGACGTGCGGGCTGCCGTCGGCGCGCAGCGTCGTCAGCGTCGCCAGGTGCCGCTCGGCGAGGAACTCCAGGGCCTCGGCGGGCAGCTCGCCCGGTGCCCAGCTCATGCCGAGGCCACGGCGTCGGCGACGAGCGGCTTCTCGTAGCACCGGGTCATGGGGTGCTCGGCCCAGTAGCCGTACGGCGCGATCGACGCCCAGCCGTGCCGCTGGTAGAGCGCGATCGCCTCCGGCTGGCGGGTGCCGGTCTCCAGCCGCAGCGCGCGCAGCCCGCGCGCCCGGCCCTCGTCCTCGGCGGCGCTCAGCAGGGCGCGCGCCACGCCCCCGCGCCGCGCCTCGTCCGCGACGTACAGCCGCTTGAGCTCGCCCACGCCGTCCTCCAGCGGGCAGAGCGCGATGACGCCGACCGCGCGGCCGTCCCGCTCGGCGAGGACCCACGTCAGGGCGTGCACCTCGGGGCCGAGGTCGTCGTCCTCGGGGTAGCGGCGGCGCAGCTCGTCCTCGGCCGCGGCCACGAGCCGGCGTACGTCGGGGTCGGCCGCGTCGGCCGTGCGGGTGATGACGGGGGGCGTGCTCTCCA
This sequence comes from Motilibacter aurantiacus, assembly GCF_011250645.1. Taxonomy (NCBI): domain Bacteria; kingdom Bacillati; phylum Actinomycetota; class Actinomycetes; order Motilibacterales; family Motilibacteraceae; genus Motilibacter; species Motilibacter aurantiacus. The sequence goes on along the minus strand of NZ_JAANNO010000002.1, from coordinate 225,638 downwards.
CGTCCCCCGAGGCTACGTGCCCGCAGGACGGCGCCCGCTCCCCGGTCGGGCGACAATGGGCGGGTGAGCGACCGACAACCGCCCGCGGGCGAGCGCAGCCTCGTCGTCCTCGGCTCGACCGGCTCGATCGGCACGCAGGCGCTCGAGGTCGTCCGCGCCGACCCCCGGCAGCGCTTCCGGGTGGTCGGCCTCGCCGCCGGTGGGGGCCGGGTGGGGTTGCTGGCCGCGCAGGCGCTGGAGCACCGCGTGGAGGTCGTCGCGCTGTCGAAGGCGTCCGCGGCCCAGGACCTCCAGCTCGCGCTGTACGCCGAGGCGCAGCGCCGCGGGTGGAGCGCCGGTGACTACGCGCTGCCCAAGATCCTCACCGGCCCGGAGGCGGCCGCCGAGGCCGCGTCGTGGCCCTGCGACGTCGTGCTCAACGGGATGACCGGCTCGGTCGGGCTCGGCCCCACGCTGGCGGCGCTGCGCGCGGGCCGGACGCTGGCGCTGGCCAACAAGGAGTCGCTGGTCGCCGGCGGCCCGCTGGTGCGCGCTGCGGCCCGCCCCGGCCAGATCGTCCCGGTCGACTCCGAGCACTCCGCGCTCGCGCAGTGCCTGCGCGGCGGCCGGGAGCAGGAGGTACGCCGCCTCGTGCTCACCGCCAGCGGCGGCCCGTTCCGCGGCCGGCGCCGGTCCGAGCTCGCTGGCGTCACCCCCGAGCAGGCGCTCGCCCACCCCACCTGGGACATGGGGCCGGTGGTGACGATCAACTCGGCCACGCTGATGAACAAGGGGCTCGAGGTCATCGAGGCCCACGAGCTGTTCGCCGTGCCCTACGACGCGATCGACGTCGTGGTCCACCCGCAGTCGGTGGTGCACTCGATGGTCGAGTTCTTCGACGGGTCGACGCTGGCGCAGGCCAGCCCGCCGGACATGCGGCTGCCCATCGCGCTCGCCCTGGGCTGGCCCGACCGGGTCGAGGGAGCGGCGGCCGGGTGCGACTGGACGGCGGCCCGCAGCTGGGAGTTCGCGCCGCTGGACGAGGAGGCTTTCCCGGCGGTGGCCCTCGCCAAGGCGGCGGGCACGCAGGGCGGGACCGCGCCGGCGGTGCTCAACGCCGCCAACGAGGAGTGCGTCGAGGCCTTCCTCTCCGGCCGGCTGCCCTTCACTGGCATCGTGGACACGGTCGCGGCCGTGCTCGCCGAGCACGGGCCGGGGGAGAGCGGCCCGCTCGGGAACGCCCTGACCGAGGCCGATGTTGTGTCTGCGGAGACGTGGGCACGGGCCCGCGCGCGCGAGCTGCTCGGCACGGCGGCGGGCGGTCGCCCGGCCGGTGCCGGCGCGGCCGTGGAAGACGGAGGCTGACGGTTGTTCTGGCTGGGGTTCCTGCTGTTCGCGCTCGGCATCCTCGTGTCGGTCTGCCTGCACGAGGCCGGGCACATGCTGACGGCGAAGGCCTACGGCATGAAGGTCACGCAGTACTTCGCCGGCTTCGGCCCGACCCTGTGGTCGACCAAGCGCGGTGAGACGGAGTACGGCGTCAAGGCCATCCCTGCCGGCGGCTTCGTCAAGATCGTCGGCATGACGCCGCTGGAGCCGGTGGCCCCGGAGGACGAGCCGCGCTCGTTCTGGCGGGCCCCGCTGCGCAAGCGCACGGTGGTGCTGGCGGCGGGCTCGCTCACCCACTTCGGGCTGGCGCTCGTCGTGGCGTACATCGCCGCCCTCACCACGGGCCTGCCCAACATGGCCTGGCAGGACTTCGACCCGGCCAAGGCCTCGGCGGTGGTCGAGGTGACCGACTGCGTCGTGCCGGTGCCGACCCGTGGCGAGTGCGAGCCCGGCGACCCGGCCGGCTCGGCCAAGGCGGCGGGGCTGCAGAACGGCGACCGCATCACCGCGGTCGGCAGCACTCCGGTCGCGAACTACGGCGAGCTGGTCAAGGTGCTGCAGGCCGCCCCGGCCGGTGCGACCCCGGTCACCTACGAGCGCGCCGGGGCGACGCAGACCGCGACCGTCGACCTCGTGCCCGTCCAGCGCTACACCCCGGACGCGACCGAGGAGAACCCGACCACCCGCCAGGTCTCGGCCATCGGGGTCAGCGTGGTCGAGCCCGAGCGCACGCTGCACTACGGGGCGGTCGGCGCGGTCGGCGGCACGCTGTCGTTCGGCAAGGAGCTGTTCACCGGCACCTTCGAGGCCATCGGCCGCTTCCCCTCGCGCATCGACGACCTGGTCACCGCGATCGGCGGCGCGGAGCGCTCGCCCGAGACGCCGGTCAGCGTCCTGGGGGCGAGCCGGATCGGCGGCGAGGCCCTCGAGATCGGTGAGCCGATCGTGTTCCTCACGATCTTCGTCTCGCTCAACGTCTTCATCGGCGTTTTCAACCTGTTCCCGCTGCTGCCCCTCGACGGCGGCCACATCGCCATAGCCTGGTACGAGCGGGCGCGAGCGATCGTCGCCCGCCGACGCGGACGGCCCGAGCCCGGCCGCGTCGACTACGAGAAGCTGCTGCCGTTGACGTACGCCGTCATGCTGGTGTTCGTCTCGGTGTCGCTGCTCGCCCTGACCGCCGACATCGTGAACCCGATCCGCCTCAGCTAGGAGCGCATCGTCGTGACCGCCGCCCCGCTCAGCGCACCCTCCGCCGGAAGGCCGTCCCCCGGGGGAGCTCCGGTGTCGCTCGGGCTGCCCGCGCTCCCGCCCAAGCCGCTCGCGGTGCGGCGCAAGTCCCGCAAGCTGCAGGTCGGCAAGGTCGCCGTCGGGGGAGACGCGCCCGTCTCGGTCCAGTCGATGACGACGACACTGACCTCAGACATCGGCGCGACCCTGCAGCAGATCGCCGAGCTCACGGCGAGCGGCTGCGAGATCGTGCGGGTCGCGGTCCCGAGCCAGGACGACGCGGACGCGCTGCCGGTCATCGCCCGCAAGTCCAACATCCCGGTGATCGCCGACATCCACTTCCAGCCCAAGTACGTCTTCGCCGCGATCGACGCGGGCTGCGCGGCCGTGCGCGTCAATCCGGGGAACATCAAGGCCTTCGACGACAAGGTCGGTGAGATCGCCAAGGCCGCCGGCGACGCGGGCATCCCGATCCGGATCGGCGTCAACGCCGGGTCCCTGGACAAGCGGCTGCTCGCGAAGTACGGCAAGGCGACCCCCGAGGCGCTGGTCGAGTCCGCCCTCTGGGAGTGCTCGCTGTTCGAGGAGCACGGCTTCCGCGACATCAAGATCTCGGTCAAGCACAACGACCCGGTCGTGATGATCAACGCCTACCGGCTGCTCGCCGAGCAGTGCGACTACCCGCTGCACCTCGGCGTCACCGAGGCCGGCCCGGCGTTCCAGGGCACGATCAAGTCCGCGGTCGCGTTCGGCGCGCTGCTCGCCGAGGGCATCGGCGACACCATCCGCGTCTCGCTGTCGGCCCCGCCGGCCGAGGAGGTCAAGGTCGGCATCGCGATCCTGGAGTCGCTCGGCCTGCGCCAGCGCGGCTTCGAGATCGTCTCCTGCCCGTCCTGCGGGCGCGCCCAGGTCGACGTCTACACCCTCGCCGAGCAGGTCACGACCGCGCTCGAGGGGATCGACGTCCCCATGCGCGTGGCGGTCATGGGCTGCGTCGTCAACGGGCCCGGCGAGGCCCGCGAGGCCGACCTCGGCGTCGCCTCGGGCAACGGCAAGGGGCAGATCTTCGTCAAGGGCGAGGTCATCCGGACCGTTCCGGAGGCCGACATCGTGGACACACTCATCACCGAGGCCAACCGGCTCGCCGACGCCATGCGCGCGTCGGGGGTACCCTCCGGCGAGCCGACGGTGAGCTGGGCCTAGCCCGGACGACGGGGAGGAGGGCGACGTGCTGCGGACGACCTCCCTGCGCGTCCTCGGCCCGCGGGACGTGGAGGCCGCCCTTGCCCTCGTCGACCGCGACCCGGTGACCAACGTCTTCGTCGGCGCCCGGCTGCACGCGGCGGGCCTGGACACTTGGCGGCTCGGGGCCGAGGTGTGGGGCCACGTCGTCGACGGCGAGCTCGACGCGCTCTGCTACGCCGGGGCCAACCTCGTCCCCGTCGAGGCCGGGCCGGAGGCGGTGCGCGCGTTCGCCGAGCGGGCGCGCCGGCTGGGCCGGCGCTGCTCGTCGATCGTCGGCCCGCGGGACGCGGTCGAGCCGCTGTGGGCACTGCTGGAGCCGGAGTGGGGGCCGGCCCGGGACGTCCGCCGCGACCAGCCGCTGCTGTCCATCTCCTCCGCGCCGCTCGTCGCCCCCGACCCGGACGTCCGCCTGGTCCGGCGCGACGAGATCGACGTGCTGCTGCCGGCCTGCATCGACATGTTCACCGAGGAGGTCGGCGTCTCCCCCCTGGCCGGGGACGGCGGCGCGCTGTACCGCGCCCGGGTCGCCGAGCTGATCGCGGCCGGGCGGGCGATGGCACGCATCGACGGGGGCAGGGTCGTGTTCAAGGCTGAGGTGGGTGCGGCGGTCCCCGGCGCGTGCCAGGTGCAGGGGGTCTGGGTCGACCCGGCCCTGCGCGGCCGCGGGCACTCGGTCGCCGGCATGGCGGCCGTCGTCGAGCTGGCGCGGGCCGACGTCGCCCCGGTCGTCTCGCTCTACGTCAACGACTACAACACGCCCGCGCGCCGGGCGTACGAGCGGGTCGGGTTCCGCCAGGTCGGCACCTTCATGTCGGTGCTCTTCTAGGCTCGCGGCCCCGTTCCGGCGAAACCGCGTACGGCCCGGCCCCCTGCGCGCCGTATCCTCGCCGTGCCCATCCCACCCCGCCGAGGAGCCCACCCATGCCGCTGCGGATGTCGACGCTGTTCCTGCGCACGCTGCGCGAGGACCCCGCCGACGCCGAGGTCGCGAGCCACAAGCTCCTCGTGCGTGCCGGCTACATCCGCCGCGCCGCGCCGGGCATCTACAGCTGGCTCCCGCTCGGCCTCAAGGTGCTGCGCAACGTCGAGCGCGTCGTGCGCGAGGAGATGGACCGCGCCGGCTTCCAGGAGGTCCACTTCCCGGCCCTGCTGCCGCGCGAGGCCTACGAGGCGACCGGGCGCTGGACCGAGTACGGCGACCTGCTCTTCCGGCTGCAGGACCGCAAGGGCGCCGACTACCTGCTCGGGCCGACGCACGAAGAGATGTTCACTCTTCTGGTCAAGGACCTCTACTCGTCCTACAAGGACCTGCCGCTCTCGATCTACCAGATCCAGACCAAGTACCGCGACGAGGCGCGCCCGCGCGCAGGCATCCTGCGCGGCCGCGAGTTCGTGATGAAGGACTCCTACTCCTTCGACGTCGACGACGAGGGGCTGCGCGCCTCGTACGCCAGGCACCGCGCGGCGTACATCGCGGCCTTCGACCGGCTCGGGCTCGACTACGTCATCGTCTCGGCGGTGTCCGGGGCGATGGGCGGCTCGGCGTCCGAGGAGTTCCTCGCGCCCTGCGAGGCCGGCGAAGACACCTTCGTGCGCAGCACCGGCAGCGACTACGCCGCCAACAGCGAGGCGGTCGTCACCCCGGCGCCCGCGGCCCTTGACTGGTCCGGTGCGCCCGAGGCCCGCGTGGTCGACACCCCGGACACCCCGACGATCCAGACCCTGGTCGACCTGCTCAACGCCCGCGACGACCTCGCGCGCGCCGACGGCCGCGAGTGGCAGGCCTCGGACACGCTGAAGAACGTCGTCGTGCAGCTCGTGCACCCCGACGGGACGCGCGAGCCGCTGGTCGTCGGCGTCCCGGGCGACCGCGAGGTCGACGCCAAGCGGCTCGAGGCGTCGGTGTCGCCGGCCGAGGTCGCCGCCTTCACCGAAGAGGACTTCGCGAAGCACCCTGCCCTCGTGCGCGGCTACATCGGCCCGCAGGCGCTGGGGGAGAAGAGCGCTTCAGGCATCCGCTACCTGGTGGACCCGCGCGTCGTCGACGGCACGGCCTGGGTCACCGGGGCGAACGAGCCGGGCAAGCACGTCGTCGGGCTCGTCGCCGGCCGCGACTTCACCGCCGACGGCACGGTGGAGGCCGCCGAGGTGCGCGAGGGCGACCCGTCCCCGGACGGCCAGGGCGCCCTGACCATCGCGCGCGGCATCGAGATCGGGCACATCTTCCAGCTCGGGCGCAAGTACGCCGAGGCCCTCGGCCTGAAGGTGCTGGACGAGAACGGCAAGCAGGTCACCGTGACCATGGGGTCGTACGGGATCGGCGTCTCGCGCGCGGTCGCCGCCATCGCCGAGCAGACCTACGACGAGCAGGGGCTGTGCTGGCCGCGCGAGGTCGCACCGGCCGACGTGCACGTCGTGGCGACCGGCAAGGACGACGCGGTGTTCGCCGAGGCGGAGCGCATCACGGCGGCGGCCGAGCAGTTCGGCCTGCGCGTGCTGCTGGACGACCGGCGCGGCGTGTCGCCCGGCGTGAAGTTCAAGGACGCGGAGCTGATCGGCGTGCCCACCATCCTCGTGGTCGGCAAGGGGCTCGCCACCGGCGTGGTCGAGCTGCGCGACCGGCGGTCCGGGGATCGCTCGGAGGTGCCGGTGGCCGTGGCGGTCGAGCGGCTGCGCGAGGCCTGCGCGGGAGCACTCGGCACCACGGCGACCTGAGCGCATGCCCGAGCTCCACATCGTCCTCGCGCTCTGCACCGCGGCGCTGCTCGCCGGCTGGGTCGACGCAGTCACCGGCGGGGGCGGGCTGATCCAGCTGCCCGCCCTGCTCGTGCTGATGCCGGGCGCGGCGCCGGCGCAGGTGCTCGCGACCAACAAGCTCTCGAGCATGTTCGGCACCGCCGTCGCGGCCTGGACGTACTACAAGCGCGTCCGCCCCGACCTGCGGACCGCCCTGCCGATGGCCGCCGCGGCGGTCGCCGGGTCGGCGGGCGGGGCGGCCTGCGCCTCGCTGATCCCGCAGTCGGCCTTCCGCCCGCTCGTCCTGGTACTGCTGGTGCTGGTGGGGGCCTACACCCTGCGCCGGCCGACGCTCGGGGAGGCACAGGCGCTGCGCTGGTCCGGCCGCGCGCACTACGCGGCGGCCGCCGGGGCGGCGCTCGGCATCGGGTTCTACGACGGCATCTTCGGGCCGGGGACCGGCAGCTTCCTGGTCTTCGCGCTCGTCGCGCTGCTCGGCTACTCGTTCCTGCAGGCGTCGGCGAAGGCCCGCATCGTCAACCTCGCCACCAACGCCGGGGCGCTGGCCGTGTTCATCCCGCAGGGCGCGCCGATGTACCGCCTCGGCCTCGCCATGGCCGCCTGCAACATCATCGGCGGCCGGCTCGGCGCGAAGACCGCGCTGCGCCGGGGGAGCGGCTTCGTCCGGGTCGTCTTCCTGACCGTCGTGGGCGCGCTGCTGGCCCGGCTGAGCTACGACATCGTCGCGGGCTAGCCCCGCTCGGGCAGCCCCGGGAACGGCACGCTCGACCCGCGCCACAGCGCGGCCCGCACCGCGGCCTCCCGCACGCCGCGTGCCGCGGTGGCACGCAGCTGCTCCGCCTCGGCCGCCGCGACCAGGTCGGCGTACGCGGCGGCCAGCCGCTCCTCCACGAGCTCGCCGAGCGCGACGGCCTGCGCCGGCGTGGTGACCGGCCCGGGCAGGTCGTACGCCGGCGCGGCCGCCACCGGCGAGGCGGAGGCCCGTTCCAGGGTCCGCTCGAGCGCGTCGCGGCGCGCCCGGTGGGCGGCCAGCGCGGCAAGGGCCTGGGGCGCCCGCCCGGCCGGCAGCCGGGCCCCGACCACGCCGTACGCCCAGACGGCCGCGTGCTCGCCCGCGAGCGCGGCCTGCAGCGCCTCGACCTCGGTCACGGCTCCTCCGCCCGCAGCAGTGCGGAGTGGGCCGCCTCCGCCGCCCCGATGCCGGCCAGCAGCCGGCGCACGGCCGGCGAGGCCGCGGGCAGGTCGGCGAGCCGGGTGTCGGCCGCCGTGTCCTCCGCGCGCGCCAGCAGCCGCAGGGTGGCGGACCGGCCGGGCGCGCCCGGCGCCGGCGTGGCCCCTGGGACTGGGCTGGTGCCTGCGCCGGTGTCCGGGCCCGGGGTGGCGCCGGGGCTCGGCGCGGCCAGCTCGTCGAGGGCGGCGAGGTGCGCCACGTGGTCGTCGCGCAGTGCCGTCAGCCGGGCGGCGAGGGCGGGCAGGCGCTGGGCGGCGCCGGCGTACAGCGCGATCAGCCGCTCCTCGTCGGCCCGTGCGCGCCGCAGCGGCTCCGCGTCCGGGCCCGGGCCGGGCGCGGGGGAGGGGGCGTCCTCGTCCCCGGTGCAGCCGGTGAGCAGGCCGGCCCCCGTGACCGCCACGGCGAGGCCACCCGCGCGGACGAGCAGCGCGCGGCGGCCGGGCGATGCGGGGGTCACCGGGCTCAGCCTGCCATCGCGGCCCATTACGCTGTGCAGGTGGGGCAACGGCGCCCGGCGCTCGGCGTGCCGTCCGGCCGGAGCCCGCACGCACTGCCCCATCCGCACACCGCGCGCTTCACGCGCACCGCCGCGAGAGCGGTGGACAAGAGAAGAGGGAGGACCGCAGCCGATGGCGAGAGCCGCCTCCCGAGACAGCCTCCTCGAGCTGCTCACCCCGGTCGTCGCCGGCGCCGGGTGCGACCTCGAGGACGTCGTCGTGACCCCCGCCGGCCGCCGCCGCCTCGTCCGTGTCGTCGTCGACCGGGACGAGGGGCTTCCGCTGGACGTCGTGGCCGACGTGTCCACGGCCGTCTCCGCCGCGCTGGACGAGGCGGACGCGCTGGGCGACGCGCCGTACGTCCTCGAGGTCACCAGCCCCGGGGTCTCCCGCCCGCTCACCGAGCCGCGCCACTGGCGGCGTGCCGCCGGCCGCCTGGTCGAGGTGCCGCTCGCCGCAGGCGGCGCGCCCCTGGTCGGGCGCGTCGTGTCCGCGAGCGAGGAGGGCGTCGTCCTCGACGTCGGCGGCAGCGAGCGCGAGCTGGCGTACGCCGAGCTCGGCCCCGGCCGGGTGCAGGTCGAGTTCTCCCGCAAGGGTGACGACGAGCTCGAGGCGCTCGACGGCGGCAGCGACGACAGCGACGGCGACAGCGACGACAGCGGCAGCGACGACACCGACGACACCGACGACACCGACGACACCGACGAGGAGGCGTAGTGGACATCGACATGGCAGCCCTGCGCGGGCTCGTGCGCGAGAAGGAGGTGTCGTTCGACCTGCTGGTGCACGCCATCGAGCAGGCCCTGCTCGTCGCGTACCAGCGCACGGAGGGGCACGCACCCCGCGCCCGCGTCGAGCTCGACCGCACCACCGGCCACGTCACGGTCTGGGCGCGCGAGGAGGCTCCCGAGGGAGCCGACCCCGCGCAGGCGCGCGAGTACGACGACACCCCCACCGGCTTCGGCCGGATCGCCGCGACCACCGCCAAGCAGGTCATCCTGCAGCGGCTGCGCGAGGCCGAGGACGAGCAGACGCTGGGGGAGTTCTCCGGCAAGGAGGGCGACATCGTCTCCGGGGTCATCCAGCAGGGGCGCAACCCCGCCGACGTCTACGTCGACCTCGGCAAGGTCGAGGCGCTGCTGCCCCCGCACGAGCAGGTCCCCGGGGAGCGCTACGAGCACGGCTCGCGGATCCGCTGCTACGTGGTCGCCGTGCGCAAGGGCCCGAAGGGGCCGCAGATCGCGCTCAGCCGCACCCATCCGGGCCTGGTCAAGAAGCTCTTCGCCCTCGAGGCCCCCGAGGTCGCCGACGGCAGCGTCGAGATCGTCGCGGTCGCGCGCGAGGCCGGGCACCGGACCAAGATCGCCGTCCGTGCCACCCGGCCGGGGCTCAACGCGAAGGGCGCCTGCATCGGCCCGATGGGGTCCCGGGTCCGTGCCGTGATGTCCGAGCTGCACGGCGAGAAGATCGACATCGTCGACTGGGTCGAGGACCCGGCACGATTCGTCGCCAGCGCCCTGTCCCCGGCCCGGGTGACGTCGGTCAAGGTCGTGGACCCGGAGGCGCGGTCGGCCCGCGTCGTGGTGCCCGACTACCAGCTCTCGCTGGCGATCGGCAAGGAAGGGCAGAACGCCCGGCTCGCCGCGCGGCTCACCGGGTGGCGCATCGACATCCGCAGCGACGCGGCCCCCGACCAGCCCGCCGACCAGCTGCGCCCGCGCCCCGGCGCTGCGCCGGCCGGCTCCTGACCGTCCGGGGCGCCGGCCCACAGCCGGCGCCCGTCGCGCCGCGACGAGGAGTAGACTGGCCTGTGGCTGGTCGCACGATCCCCCAACGCACCTGTGTCGGGTGCCGCAGGCGTGCGCCCAAGTCGGAGCTGATCCGCGTCGTGGAGGCCGAGGGCGCTTGCGTCCCCGACGTCCGCGGGCGGCTACCCGGACGGGGTGCGTACGTGCACCCCGACCAGGAGTGCCTCGATGTCGCCGAGCGTCGACGGGCGTTTTCCCGGGCCCTGCGGGCCCAGGGGCCGCTCGACTGCTCGGAGCTACGGGCAGCGGTCGGCGCCCTCGCCCGGTCCCAACGGGCCGAGCCGGCGACGGCCGTGCGCAGTGCAACGCAGGAAGAGCCCCGTCAGGAAGCAGGTCGAGAAGCGATGAGCGCTCGATGAGCACCCAGCGATGACCATGTACGTGGACTAGCGGCCCACCCCTGCGAAGGGGCCCGGGCCGAAAGAGGAGAGCAGTGGCAAAGGTCCGGGTCTACGAACTCGCCAAGGAGTTCGGCGTAGAGAGCAAGGTCGTCCTGTCCAAGCTCCAGGAGATGGGCGAGTTCGTCCGCTCCGCGTCCTCGACCATCGAGGCACCCGTCGTTCGCAAGCTCAAGGACGCGTTCCCCGGCGGTGGCTCCGGGAGCACCGACGGCGCGTCCGCGAGCCGTCCCACCCCGACGCCGGGCCCCGGCCCGCGTCCGACCCCGGGCAACCTGGGCGGTCCCCGTCCGGGACCGCGCCCCGCCCCGGCCGCACCCGCCGCACCGAGCGCGCCCGCCTCACCCGCGGCGCCCAGCGCGCCCGCCGCCGGCGCCCCGCGCCCGGCCGCGCCCGCCCCCAGCCCGGCCCCCGGCTCGGCTGCGCCCGCCCCCGGGCCGCGCCCGCAGCCGGCGTCCCCGGCCGCCCCCGCGGCACCCGCCGCGCCGTCGACGCCCGCGGCGCCGACGACCCCCGCGTTCGCCCCGGCGGCCTCGGCCGCCCCGACCGCCCCCACCGGCCCGCGCCCCGGCGCCCCGCGCCCGGGTGCGCCTGCCGCCCCTGGTGCTCCGGCGGCTCCTGGCTCCGGCCCGCGCCCTGGTGCCCCTGGTGCCCCTGGTGCACCGAGCGCACCTGGTGCACCGAGCGCACCCGGTGCACCGAGCGCTCCCGGCTCCCGTCCGGCCGCTCCCGGCTCGGCCGGTCGTCCCGGCCCGGGCGGCGCCGCACCGCGCCCGGGTGCCCCCGGCGCACGTCCGGCTGCTCCCGGCCCACGCCCGGGCGGCCCGCGTCCGGGCAACAACCCCTTCAGCTCGGGTGGTAGCACCGGGATGCAGCGCCCCGGCGCCCCGCGCCCGGGCAACAACCCGTACTCCACCGGCGGCAGCACCGGCATGCCGCGCCCGGGTGGCGCCGGCGCTCCCGGCATGCCGCGCCCGGGTGGCACGGCCGGCCCGCGCCCGACCCCGGGCCCGCGCCCGGGTGGCACCGCCGGCCCCGGTGGCCCCCGTCCCAACCCCGGCATGATGCCGCCCCGACCGCAGCGCCCGGCCGGCCCCGGTGGCGCCGGCCGCCCCGGTGCCCCCGGCCGCGGCGGCGCTCCCGGCCGTCCCGGTGCTCCGGGCGGCGCAGGGCGTCCCGGTGGCGGCGGCGGCGGCTACGCCGGCCGTCCCGGCGGCGGTGGCCCCGGTGCCGGTGGCGGCGGCGGCTTCGCCGGTCGTCCCGGTGGTGGCGGCGGCGGCCCCCGTGGCCGTGGCGGCACGGCCGGTGCGTTCGGCCGTCCGGGCGGGCGCCCGGCCCGTGGGCGCAAGTCGAAGAAGCAGCGCCGTCAAGAGTTCGACAACATGCAGGCGCCGAGCATCGGCGGCGTGCAGGTCCCCCGTGGCGACGGCTCGACGCCCGTCCGCCTGCGCCGGGGCGCCTCGTTGACGGACTTCGCGGAGAAGATCAACGCCAACCCGGCCTCGCTGGTCACCGTGCTGTTCCGCCTCGGCGAGATGGCGACGGCGACCCAGTCGCTCGACGAGGACACGTTCCGCCTGCTCGGCTCCGAGCTCGGCTTCGACGTGCAGATCGTCAGCCCCGAGGACGAGGACCGCGAGCTGCTCGAGTCCTTCGACATCGGCGGCGAGTTCGACGACGACGAGGAGGACCTCGCCCCGCGGCCGCCGGTCGTCACGGTCATGGGCCACGTCGACCACGGCAAGACCCGCCTGCTGGACGCGATCCGCAAGACCAACGTGCAGGCCCGTGAGGCCGGTGGCATCACCCAGCACGTCGGTGCCTACCAGGTCGTCCACGAGCACGAGGGCGTCGAGCGGGCCATCACGTTCATCGACACCCCGGGCCACGAGACCTTCACGGCCATGCGTGCCCGCGGTGCCAAGACGACGGACATCGTCATCCTCGTGGTGGCGGCGGACGACGGCGTGATGCCCCAGACGATCGAGGCGCTCAACCACGCCCAGGCGGCGGACGTCCCGATCGTGGTCGCGGTCAACAAGATCGACAAGGAGGGCGCGGACCCGGCGAAGGCTCGTGGCCAGCTCACCGAGTACGGCCTGGTCGCCGAGGAGTACGGCGGCGAGACGATGTTCGTCGACGTCTCGGCGCTGTCCGGCATCGGCATCGACGACCTGCTCGAGGCGGTCCTGCTCACCGCGGACGCCGCCCTCGAGCTGGTCGCCAACCCGACGGCCGACGCCCGCGGCACCGCGATCGAGGCGCGCCTCGACCGTGGCCGTGGCCCCGTGGCGACCGTGCTCGTGCAGCGCGGCACGCTCCGGGTCGGCGACGCGATCGTCTGCGGCGACGCCTACGGCCGCGTCCGGGCCCTGCTCGACGAGAACGGCGACCCGATCGACGAGGCGGGCCCGTCCCGTCCGGCGCAGGTCCTCGGCCTCACGTCCGTGCCCGGCGCCGGTGACACCTTCCTGGTGGCGCCGGAGGACCGGATCGCCCGGCAGATCGCCGAGCGTCGTGCGGCGGCCGAGCGCAATGCTCTGCTGGCCCGCTCCCGCAAGCGCGTCAGCCTCGAGGACTTCCTCGAGCGCAGCAAGGTCGAGACGCTCAACCTGATCCTCAAGGGCGACGTCTCCGGCTCGGTCGAGGCCCTGGAGGACGCCCTCCTGCAGCTCGACGTCGGCGACGAGGTCGACCTGCGGATCATCGACCGCGGCGTGGGCGCGATCACCGAGAACAACGTCATGCTCGCCGTGGCGTCGGACGCGGTCATCATCGGCTTCAACGTCCGGCCCGAGGGCAAGGCGCGCGAGCTGTCCGAGCGCGAGGGCGTGGACGTCCGCTACTACTCGGTCATCTACCAGGCGATCGAGGAGGTCGAGGCAGCGCTCAAGGGCCTGCTGAAGCCGGAGTACGAGGAGGCCCAGCTCGGCACGGCGGAGATCCGCGAGGTCTACCGCTCGAGCAAGTTCGGCAACATCGCCGGCTGCCTGGTCCGCTCCGGGGAGATCCGCCGCAACTCCAAGGCCCGCCTCATCCGGGACGGCGTCGTGGTGGCGGACAACCTGCAGATCCAGTCGCTGCGCCGTTTCAAGGACGACGCGACGGAGGTCCGCGAGGGCTTCGAGTGCGGTATCGGCCTCGGGTCGTTCAACGACATCAAGGTCGATGACGTCATCGAGACCTTCGAGATGCGCGAGAAGCCGCGCGTCTGAGGCTCCGGCCAGGATGCGGAGGCCGCCCGCCAGCGGGCGGCCTCCGCATCACCCGGCGCGTCAGAGGGCATGATCGTCAGTCCACCAGCAGGCGGAGAACCCGGCCCACTGGTGGACTGTCGTCTTTCACGGGAGGGGAGGGGGAGGCCGTGTTCGTCGGAACGCTCCGCCTGGACCTGCTGCTCGGTGACGTCCACTCGCTCAAGGCCAAGCGCTCGGTCGTGCGGCCCATCGTCGCCGAGCTGGCCCGCAAGTTCGGGGTCTCGGTGGCCGAGGCCGGTGCGCTGGACCTGCACCGGCGGGCGGTCGTCGGCGTCGCCGTGGTGGCGGCGGACGCGCGCCACTGCCGCGAGGTGCTCGAGTCCTGCGAGCGGCTCGTGGCCGGCCGGCCCGAGGTCGACCTGCTCTCCGCCCAGCACCGCGTCCTGCGCCCCGAGGACGACCTGGCCGCCGTCGAGGACGCGTACCCCGACGGCGGCTGACCCTGTCAGACCGGTTCTCTTCGACCCACGGAAGAGCCTTCAGGAAGGAGCCCGGCCATGGTTGACGCGGCACGTGCGCGCAAGCTTGGTGACCGCATCCGAGTGATCGTCGCGGAGATGCTCGAGACCCGGGTCAAGGACCCGCGCCTCGGGTTCGTGACCGTGACCGACGTCCGGATGACCGGCGACCTCCAGCAGGCGGAGATCTTCTACACGGTCTACGGGTCGGACGAGGAGCGGGCGGCGACGGCGGCGGCGCTGGAGAGCGCCAAGGGCGTGCTGCGCAGCGAGGTCGGCCGGCAGACCGGCGTCCGGCACACCCCGACCCTCACCTTCACCGCGGACGCCATCCCGGAGAACGCCAAGCACATCGAGGACCTGCTGGCCCGCGCCGCCGCGGCGGACGCCGAGGTGTCCCGGGTCGCCGCCGGGGCGACCTACGCCGCGGGGCCGGACGCGTACCGGACCAAGGACGACGAGGACGCGGAGTAGCGGCCTTGACGTCCCCCGGCCCAGGGGCCTCGCCGCCGGACGGGAACGGCGCGGCCGCGGCGCCCGGCACGCCTGCCGACGTGCTCGGCACGGTGGCCGGCCTCCTGCGGGAGGCCGGCCCGGTCGTGCTCCTGGCGCACGTCAGCCCGGACGCGGACGCGCTCGGCTCGGCGCTGGCCGTCGCCCACGCGCTGCGCGAGCTGGGCCGCCCCTGCCAGGTGTCCTGGGGGGACGACCCGTTCGAGGTGCCGCGTGCGCTGCGCGCGCTGCCCGGCGCCGGGCCGGAGGACGGCTTCCTCGTGCCCCCGTCGCGGCTCGCCGCCAGCGGCGCGGTGACGGTCGCGTTCGACTGCGCCCGGGCCGACCGGCTGGGTGTCCTCGCGCCGGTCCTGGACAGCTCGCAGGTGGCGGTGGCCTTCGACCACCACAGCAGCCACGAGCCGTTCGCCGCGGTCCGGCTCGTCGACCCCGCCGCGGCCGCGACGACCGTGCTGGCGGCGGGGCTGATCGACGCGCTCGGCGTCGAGCTGACGCCGGCCATCGCGGCCTGCCTCTACGCCGGCCTCGTCACCGACACCGGGTCCTTCCGGTTCTCCAACACCCGGCCGGACACCCTGCGCTTCGCCGCACGGCTGCTCGACGTCGGGTTCGACCACTCGGCGCTCGTCCGGTCGCTGGTCGACGACGTGCCGGCATCCTTCCTGCCCGTGCTCGGGGCGGCACTGGAACGGGTCGTGCTCGACGGGCACGCGCTCGCCGGGGCCGGCCTCGTGACCGCGGTCGTCCCCGGGCAGGCCCGGCGGGACGCCGGCCTCGCGGTCGACGACGTGACGCCGGTCCTCGACACCGTGCGGCGGGCCGAGGAGGCCGACGTGGCCTGCGTGCTCTACGAGGACGACCCCGGCACCTGGCGCGTCTCGCTGCGCTCCAAGGGCCGGGTCGACGTGTCCCGCGCTGCGGTGTCGCTGGGCGGCGGCGGTCACCGGGCCGCAGCGGGGCTCACCGCCCACGGGAGCGCGGACGATGTGCTCGGGCGGGTCCGCGAGGCTCTGGAGGCCGCGCTCTGACGGCCGGGCGGCTGCCGTCACTCGTCGTCCTGCACCCGGGCTCCCTGCACCAGCACGTCCTCCACCGGGGCCGGCTGCGCGCGGCCTCCGGCCGCTGACCCGGCCCTCAGGCCAGGCTGTCGACCACCAGGATCAGCCCGCCCAGGCAGCCCACGCCCGCCGCGGCGATCGCGCCGGCCTGCGCCCCCGGCGACAGCTCGAGCCGGCGTACGAGCACTACCGTCGCCGCCAGCCAGAGCACCGTCAGGGCCAGGAAGAGCCACGCCATGCGGGCGAGTCTCCCAGGTGCCGGCCGGGGCCCGCCCCCCTTCCGTCGGCCGGACGGCCGGCTCGCCCACGGCCGCCGAGCCCGAGGCGCCTGCCGCGCGCAGGCCGCGGCGGTGCCGTGCCAGCGGAGGCGACGCGGGCGCCGGTGACGCCGTCGCACCAGCGGTAGTGCAGCCTGGCGTGGCCGAATCGTCGGCCGGGAGTTACAAGCACCGAGCAACCGGGGAGTCGATCCAAGGTGACCTCTGCCTTCCCCCACGCCTCCGGGCGGCCCCACGTCGTGGTCATCGGAGCCGGGTTCGCCGGGCTCAACGCGGTCCACGAGCTGCGCGGCGCCCCGGTCGACATCACGATCATCGACCGGAACAACTTCCACACCTTCCAGCCGCTGCTCTATCAGGTGGCGACCTCCTACCTGCCGCCGGAGCAGGTCGGCTCCACGATCCGGACGATCTTCCGTCGGCAGAAGAACGTCAAGGTGCGGGTCGGAGAGGTCTCCGGCGTCGAGTGGGACACGCAGACGGTCGAGCTCACGGACGGGACGACCGTCCCCTACGACTACCTGGTGCTCGCCGCGGGCGCGACGACCAATTTCTTCGGCATCCCCGGAATGGACGAGCACGCGTACCCGCTCTACACGATGAGCGACGCCGTACGCCTCCGGCTGCACCTGCTCGAGGAGATCGAGCAGGCGGCGCGGGACCGGAGCTCGGACCGCTCGCACGAGACGGTGGTCGTGGTCGGCGGCGGCCCCACCGGCGTGGAGACGGCCGGCTCGCTCGCCGAGATGAGCTGCCACCACATCGGCGGCGAGGTGGACCTGCGGGTGGTCCTGGTCGAGATGATGCCCCGGCTGCTCAACACGTTCAGCGAGCAGTCCGGTGAGCAGACGCTCAAGGACCTGCGCAAACGCGGCGTCGAGATCCTGCTCAACACCTCGGTGAAGTCGGCGGACGAGAAGGGCGTCGAGCTCAGCGACGGCCAGCGCATCGAGACGCGCACCGTCGTGTGGGGCGCGGGCGTGCAGGCCAGCCCGCTGGGCCGCAAGCTCGGCCTCGAGCTCGGGCGCGGCGGCTCGATCGTCGTCGAGCCGGACCTGCGGGTGCCGGGCCGGGACAACGTCTTCGCCATCGGCGACATCGCCTCCCCGAAGCGGCCCGAGGGCGCCCGCCCGTTCCCGCTGGTGGCGCCCAACGCCATCCAGCAGGGCAAGCACACCGGCAAGCAGATCGCCAAGCTCGTCGCCGGCCAGCAGCCTGCGCCGTTCGAGTACTTCGACAAGGGGATCCTGGCCGTCATCGCCAAGGGCGACGCCGTCGCGGAGCTGCCGTTGCCCGGCAGCAGCGGCAAGCGGATCAAGGCGAAGGGCTTCCCGGCCTGGGCGCTCTGGGCCGGCGTGCACATCGTCTACCTGGTCGGCTTCCGCAACCGGCTCAAGACGCTGACCGACTGGGTCTACAACTTCGGCCTCGGCAGCGGCGGCGGCGGGATCCTCGTCCGCGCCTCGCGCGGGGGCAAGGTCGACTCGCCCTGACCTCGACGCGGCCCGCACCAGGACTCGGTCACGTGCAGGCGACAATGTGCCCGTGACCGAGACCGCGCCCGAGGGCATCGTCGTCGTCGACAAGCCCGGCGGCTGGACGTCGCACGACGTCGTGGGCCGCATGCGCCGGCTCGCCGGGACCCGCCGCGTCGGGCACGCCGGCACGCTGGACCCGATGGCCACGGGCGTGCTCGTGCTGGGCGTGGGGCGGGCCACGCGCCTGCTCGGCCACCTCGCGGGGGCCGACAAGGCGTACTCGGCGACGGTCCGGCTGGGGCAGGCGACCACCACCGACGACGCGGAGGGCGAGCCGGCCGGCGGCGCCCCGGCCGGGGACGTGCCGGCCGAGACGCTCCTTGAGGCCGTCGCGGCGCTCACCGGTGACATCGAGCAGGTCCCCAGCTCGGTCAGCGCGATCAAGGTCAACGGCAAGCGGGCGTACGCGCTGGCCCGGGCGGGCGAGGAGGTCCAGCTCGCCGCGCGGCCCGTCACCGTGTCCGCGTTCGTCGTGGGGGAGTCCCGGCGCTCGGACGACGGGGCGCTGCTCGACCTCGACGTCGAGGTCGCGTGCACCAGCGGCACGTACGTCCGCGCCCTGGCCCGCGACCTCGGACGCGCGCTCGGGGTGGGCGGCCACCTGACGATGCTGCGGCGCACCCGCGTCGGCCCGTGGACGCTTGAGGACGCCCGCACCCTCGAGAAGCTCGAGGAGCAGGTGGACG
Organism: Motilibacter aurantiacus; assembly: GCF_011250645.1. Lineage (NCBI taxonomy): Bacteria > Bacillati > Actinomycetota > Actinomycetes > Motilibacterales > Motilibacteraceae > Motilibacter > Motilibacter aurantiacus. Next base: position 207,316 of record NZ_JAANNO010000002.1, on the reverse strand, counting down.
TCCTGCCGATGGCCGCCGCCGCGGGGCGTGCCTTCCCCCGCCGTGAGGTCGGCGCGGAGGACGCGGCCCGGCTCGCCCACGGCGCGCTGCTCCCGGCCGAGGGCACGGCGGGGCCGGTGGCGGTCTTCGGCCCGGACGGCGCCTTCCTGGCCCTGGTCGAGGAGCGCGGCGGGCGCGCCAGGCCGCTCGCGGTGTTCGCGGCCGCCTGACCCGGCCCGCCGGGCGCGCGCGGGGCGTCTGGCAGGCTGCACCGCGTGCAGGTCTGGCATGGGCTCGGAGCGATCCCCTCCGACTGGGGCCCTTCGGTCGTCTCCATCGGTGTCTTCGACGGCGTGCACCGCGGCCACCGCGCCGTGGTCGGCCGGGCGGTCGCCCGCAGCCGTTCGGCGCACATCCCGGCGGTCGTGGTGACCTTCGACCCGCACCCGCTGGACGTGCTGCGCCCGCAGATCGCGCCCAAGCAGCTGACGACCGTCGCGCACCGGGCCGCCCTGCTCGGCGACCTCGGCGTGGACGCGGTGTGCGTCCTGCCCTTCGACGCCGAGCTGGCCTCCTGGTCCCCGGAGCAGTTCGTCGGGCGCGTGCTGGTCGACGCGCTGCACGCCGCGGAGGTCGTGGTGGGGGCGGACTTCCGGTTCGGGCACAAGGCCGCGGGCGACGCCGCGCTGCTGTCGACCCTGGGCGCGAGGTCCGGGTTCACCGTCTGCCCGGTCGGCCTGGTGGAGGAGGCGGGCCACCGCTGGTCCTCCACCTTCGTCCGCGACCGGGTCGCGCTCGGCGAGGTGGAGGCGGCGGCGCGCGCGCTCGACCGGCCGCACCGGGTGGAGGGCGTCGTCGTCCACGGGGACAAGCGGGGCCGCGAGCTCGGCTACCCGACGGCCAACCTCGACGTGCCGGCGCGCACCGTGGTGCCGGCCGACGGCGTCTACGCCGGCTGGCTGGTCCGCGGGCTCCCGCACAACCTCTCCGCCGAGGGCGAGACCCGGCTGCCCGCCGCGATCTCCATCGGCACCAACCCCACGTTCGGCGGCGAGAAGCGCCGGGTGGAGGCGTACGTCCTGGACCGGACCGACCTCGACCTGTACGGCGAGCACGTGGCCGTCGACTTCGTGGGCCGGGTCCGCGACACCGAGAAGTTCGCCGGAGTCGAGGAGCTGGTCGCGCAGATGGCGCTCGACGTCGACCGGGTGCGCGAGCTGCTGCGCTGAGCGGCCGGTGGCGGGACGCACGGTCACCGGCTGGTAGCCTCGAAGTTGCCGTGTGAACCGGCCGCGGACTCGAGAGCGCCCCGAAGGATCAGCCCGGGGCACCGCGCAGCGAACCCCCGGAAGGAGCCCTGTGTCCCTCGACGCAGCGACGAAGAAGAAGATCCTCGACGAGTACTCCCTGACGCCGGGCGACACCGGCTCGCCGGAGGCCCAGGTGGCGCTGCTCAGCCAGCGCATCCGTGACCTCACGGAGCACCTCAAGACCCACAAGCACGACCACCACAGCCGCCGTGGCCTGCTGCTCCTGGTCGGCCGTCGCCGCCGCCTGCTGCAGTACCTGGCGAAGAAGGACATCAACCGCTACCGCTCGCTCATCGAGCGGCTCGGCCTGCGCCGATAGCGGCCCCGAGGGGAGTGGCCATCCGGTCGCTCCCCTCGCTGCTTCGCGGGGCCGACCCCGCGAGCGCACCCCCAACGCCCAGCCCGTGGGCGGGACGCACGACGAGGACGTCGACGTCGGTCCTCGGTAGTGGCCTCCGGAGCGGCAGAGCAGCTCCGGGCGCTTCTCTCGAAGACCGGCCCCCGACACCTTCCGTGCCTCCTGCTCCCCACACGAACAGGAGGACCCGTGGAGGGTTCCGACATCACGACGGCCACCGCCGTCATCGACAACGGCCGCTTCGGCAAGCGCACCGTCCGGTTCGAGACCGGGCGCCTCGCCCGCCAGGCCGCCGGCTCCGCCGTGGCGTACCTCGACGAAGAGACGATGCTGCTCTCGGCGACGACCGCGTCCAAGAGCCCGAAGGAGCAGTTCGACTTCTTCCCGCTCACCGTCGACGTCGAGGAGCGGATGTACGCCGCGGGCCGCATCCCCGGCTCGTTCTTCCGCCGGGAGGGCCGCCCCAGCGAGGACGCGATCCTCACCTGCCGCCTCATCGACCGGCCGCTGCGCCCGTCCTTCGTCAAGGGCCTGCGCAACGAGATCCAGGTCGTCGTCACGGTCATGGCGCTCAACCCGAACGACCTCTACGACGTCGTGGCGATCAACGCCGCGTCGCTGTCGACCCAGCTGGCCGGCCTGCCCTTCAGCGGCCCGATCGGCGCCACCCGCGTTGCCCTCATCGAGGGCCAGTGGGTCGCGTTCCCGACGCACGAGCAGCTCGCCGGCGCCGTGTTCGACATGGTCGTCGCCGGCCGCGTCGTCGGTGACGGTGCCTCGGCAGATGTCGCGATCATGATGGTCGAGGCCGAGGCCACCGACCAGGCCTGGCGCCTGGTCAAGGAGGAGGGCCAGGGCGCTCCCACCGAGGAGATCGTCGCCGAGGGCCTCGAGGCCGCCAAGCCCTTCATCCGCACGCTGTGCGAGGCGCAGTCCGAGGTCGCCGCCAAGGCCGCCAAGGAGACGCGCGAGTTCCCGCTCTACCCGGACTACCAGCCCGACGCCTTCGAGGCCGTCGAGGGCGCGGTGACCGAGGAGCTCTCCGCCGCGCTGACGATCGCCGGCAAGCAGGAGCGCGAGGCCGAGCTCGACCGGGTCAAGGGGCTCGTCAGCGAGCGCCTCGGCGAGCAGTTCGCGGGCCGCGAGAAGGAGCTGTCCGGGGCCTACCGGTCGCTGACCAAGAAGCTCGTCCGCCAGCGCATCCTGCGCGACAAGGTCCGCATCGACGGCCGTGGGCTCGCCGACATCCGGCAGCTCTCGGCCGAGGTCGAGGTCCTCCCGCGCGTGCACGGCTCGGCGCTCTTCGAGCGCGGCGAGACCCAGATCCTGGGGGTCACGACGCTGAACATGCTCCGCATGGAGCAGCAGCTGGACACGCTCTCGCCCGAGACGCGCAAGCGCTACATGCACAACTACAACTTCCCGCCGTACAGCACGGGTGAGACGGGGCGCGTGGGCTCGCCCAAGCGCCGCGAGATCGGCCACGGCGCGCTCGCCGAGCGGGCGCTCGTGCCGGTGCTGCCGACGCGCGAGGAGTTCCCCTACGCGATCCGCCAGGTGTCCGAGGCGCTCGGCTCCAACGGCTCGACGTCGATGGGCTCGGTCTGCGCCTCGACGATGTCGCTGCTCAACGCCGGTGTGCCGCTCAAGGCGCCGGTCGCGGGCATCGCGATGGGCCTGGTCTCGGACGAGGTCGACGGCAAGACCGAGTACGCCGCGCTCACCGACATCCTCGGCGCCGAGGACGCGTTCGGCGACATGGACTTCAAGGTGGCCGGCACCAAGGAGTTCGTGACGGCGATCCAGCTGGACACCAAGCTCGACGGCATCCCCGCGTCGGTGCTCGCGGGTGCGCTGACCCAGGCCCGCGAGGCCCGGCTGCACATCCTCGACGTGATGAACGAGGCCATCGACGTCCCGGACGAGATGTCGCCGTTCGCGCCGCGCATCATCACCGTCAAGATCCCGGTGGACAAGATCGGCGAGGTCATCGGCCCGAAGGGCAAGATGATCAACCAGATCCAGGACGAGACCGGCGCCGAGATCACGATCGAGGACGACGGCACGATCTACATCGGCGCCGTCGACGGCCCGTCCGCCGAGGCCGCGCGCCAGACGATCAACGGCATCGCCAACCCGACGATGCCCGAGATCGGCGAGCGCTACCTCGGCACCGTCGTCAAGACCACGACGTTCGGCGCCTTCGTGTCGCTCGTCCCCGGCCGCGACGGCCTGCTGCACGTCTCCCAGCTGCGCAAGCTGGCCGGCGGCAAGCGGGTCGACAACGTCGAGGACGTCGTCAAGGTCGGCCAGAAGGTCCAGGTCGAGATCGCCGAGATCGACCCGCGCGGCAAGCTCTCGCTCGTGCCGGTCGTCGACGAGGCCGAGGGCGCCGCTGAGGGCGCTTCCGCGGAGGGCACGGCCGACGAGGCCGCGGCCGACTCCAAGGCCTGAGAGTGGCTGCCCGGACGAACGCTCTGCGACCGCAGCGCCCGGGCACCACGCGCACGCTGACCGGGGAGGACGGGAGCGGCGGCACTGTCCGCCGCACCGTCCTCCCCGGCGGTCTGCGCGTCGTGACCGAGGCCCTGCCGGGGGTGCGCTCCGCGACCGTCGGCATCTGGATCGGCGTCGGCTCGCGCGACGAGGCGCCGTCCCTGGCCGGCGCCTCGCACTACCTCGAGCACCTGCTCTTCAAGGGCACGAAGCGGCGCACCGCGCTGGACATCTCCTCGACGATCGACGCGGTCGGCGGCGAGATGAACGCCTTCACCACGAAGGAATACACCTGCTACTACGCGCGGGTCCTCGACGAGGACCTGCCGCTGGCGGTCGACGTGGTGTGCGACCTCGTCACCTCCTCGACCGTCAGCACGGCGGACGTGGAGCAGGAGCGAGGCGTGATCCTCGAAGAGATCGCGATGCACGACGACGACCCGACCGACGCGGTGCACGAGCTCTTCAGCGAGGCGATCTTCGGCGATGCGCCGCTCGGGCGCCCGGTCACCGGCACGGTCGACTCGGTGTCGGCGCTGTCGCGCTCGGCGATCCACGGCTACTACAAGCGGCGCTACAAGCCCTCGGCCATGGTCGTCACGGTGGCGGGCAACGTCGACCACGCCAAGGTCGTCCGCCTGGTCCGCTCCGCCTTCGACAAGGCGGGGGCGCTCGGCGGCGACGACGTGCCGGCCCCGCCGCGCCTGGGCGCCACGAAGGCCCCGCGCGGCCTCGGCGGCACGCGGGTCGAGGAGCGCCGCACGGAGCAGGCGAACCTCGTGCTCGGCGTGCCCGGCGTCTCGCGCACGGACGAGCGCCGCTTCGCCCTCGGCGTGCTGAACGCCGCGCTCGGCGGCGGGATGAGCTCGCGCCTCTTCCAGGAGGTGCGCGAGAAGCGCGGCATGGCGTACTCGGTCTACAGCTACAACGCCCAGTACGCCGACGCGGGAGTCTTCGGCATCTACGCCGGCTGCCTGCCCAAGAAGGTCGACGACGTGCTGGCCGTCTGCCGCGAGCAGCTCGAGCTGGTCGCCGCGAGCGGGATCACCCGCGACGAGCTCGTCCGTGGCCAGGGCCAGCTGCGCGGCGGCCTCGTCCTCGGGCTGGAGGACACCGGCGCCCGGATGAGCCGGCTGGGCAAGGCCGAGCTGGTCTACGGCGAGCTGGCCGGGATCGACGCGGTCCTGGCCCAGATCTCGGCCGTGACGCTCGACGACGTGCAGGCCGTGGCGCAGGACCTGCTGACGGTGACGCCGACGCTCGCCGTCGTCGGCCCGTTCGACGCGGGGCGCGAGTTCTCCGCCGTCGCTTAGCTTCCGCCGCCCTGCGGCACCGCCGCTGCTCCCCCGGCGGTGATCACGGGACTCGGCGCACGGCCCGCCGGTCCGCCGGAGCCGAGCCCCGTGATCACCGCCGGCTCCGCCCGCTGAAGGGGAACGTGACGAGATGACCAGAGTCGCCGTGATCGGCGCCCAGGGCCGCATGGGCGCGACCGCCTGCCGGGCGGTCGAGGCCGCCGACGGGCTGGACCTCGTGGCCCGTCTCGGGCGCGGTGACGACCTCACCCGGCTCCGCGCCGACGGGGTGGACGTCGCGGTGGAGCTCACCCGCCCGGACGCCGTGATGGCGAACCTGCGGTCCTGCGTCGAGCAGGGCATCTCAGTCGTCACGGGCACGTCCGGCTTCACCCCCGAGCGCCTGGACGAGGTGCGCGGCTGGCTGGCCGACGCCCCCGGGGTCGCGGTCCTCGTCGTCCCGAACTTCAGCGTCGGCGCCGTGCTGCTCATGCGCTTCGCCGCGCAGGCGGCCCGCTTCTACGAGTCGGTCGAGATCGTCGAGCTGCACCACCCCGGCAAGGCGGACGCGCCCAGCGGCACCGCCCGCCGCACCGCGGAGCTGGTCGCGGCGGCGCGCGCGGAGGCCGGGCTCCCGCCCATGCCGGACGCCACCACGGAGGCGTTGGACGGCGCCCGCGGCGCGAGCGTCGAGGGCATCCCCGTGCACGCCGTACGCCTGCGCGGGCTCGTCGCGTCCGAGGAGGTCCTGCTCGGCGCACGGGGCGAGACCCTCACCCTGCGCCACGACTCCCACGACCGCGAGGGGTTCATGCCCGGCCTGCTGCTGGCGGTCCGGCGCGTGCGCGAGACCCCGGGCCTGACCGTGGGGCTCGAGGCCTACCTCGACCTGCCGTGAGCGCCCGCCGGACAGCGCTGCTGCTCGCGGCGCTGGTCCTCGTCTACGCGGCCTTCATCGGCTGGCGCGGGGTCGTGCTCGTCGCCGACGGGCGTCCCGCGGCAGTCGTGCTCGGCGTGGCCGTGCTGCTGCTGCCCGTCGTCGGGCTCTGGCTGGTGTGGGCCGAGCTGCGCTTCGGCCGACAGGTCGAGGTGCTCGGCCGCGAGCTCGACGCCGAGGGCGGGCTGCCGGTGGACGACCTGCCGCGCCGCCCCAGCGGCCGGCCCGAGCGAGCGGCCGCCGACGAGCTGTTCGAGCGGCGCAGCGCCGAGGCCAGGGCGTTTCCCGAGGACTGGCGCGCGTGGTTCCGCCTCGCCCTGGCCTACGACGCGGCGGGGGACCGGGCCCGCGCCCGGCGCACGATGCGGCGCGCGATCGCCGTGCACGAGGGCCGCCCCGCCGACTGAGCGCGCCGGTGCCGGCAGCTGCGCCGGCGTCCTGCCGGCTGCGACGACGGCGCCGCCGCCGAGGCCCGGTCATCCGCGCCGGCAGGCTGCTCAGCTGCGCAGGGCCCCCACCCGGCCGAGGGCTGCCGCGAGCGCCGCGGCGACCGCGTCGATCCGCTCGCCCTGCAGCAGGCTCTCGTGCCGGCCGTCCACCTGCTCGACGTGCACCTTCCCGGTGACGTACGGCGCCCACTCACCGGCATGGTCGCGCCGGGACTCGCTGGCGCTCACCATGACCACCGAGCCGTCGAAAGCCCGGGCCGGCGCGTACGCCGCCAGCAGCCTCCCGCTCTCCTGCAGGCTCCACGCGACCCGGAACTCGACGTCGACCGGCGCGCCCGGCGCCACCTGTGCGAGCTGCTCGCGCCACTGGCGGCGCAGGCCGCGCAGGCGTAGCGCAGCGGGGAGGTTGCGGGCCTGGTTGCCGGGCAGCCGGGCCGCGCGGCGCAGGGCCTGCTGCGGGGGGAGGCCGCGCAGCTCGCCGAGCCGGTCGGCGGCGCGCCGGGCCAGCGGGATCGACGGGGCCGGCGCGACGGCCGGCAGGTCGCTGTCGCCCATCGCGAGCAGGCCCACCTGCGCGCCCGCTGCCTGCAGCTGCAGCGCCATCTCGAAGGCGATGACGCCGCCGAGGGAGTAGCCGAACAGCAGGTACGGCCCGTCCGGGGCACAGCGCCGGGCCTCGGCGACGTACCGCGCGGCCAGCTCCTCCAGCGTGCGCTCCTCGGAGGCCCGGCCGGAGAGGGTCGGCGCCTGGAAGGCGTAGACCGGGTGGCCGTCGGGCAGCCCCTGGGCCAGCCGGCGGGCGAAGAGCACGTTGCCCCCGCCGCCGTGGACGAGGAAGACCGGCGGCTTCTCGCCGGCCACCCGCACCGGGACCAGCGGCTCCCAGCCGTCGACGCCCGCCTCCAGCGCGGCGGCGAGCAGCGCGACCGTCGGGGCGTCCAGCAGCAGCGAGATCGGCCGGTCGTAGCCGAGCCGCGCCTTCATGAGCGCGAAGGCCCGGGCGGCGCGCAGCGAGTCGCCGCCGAGGTCGAAGAAGTCGTCGTCCGCCCCGACCTCGCGGCCGAGCACCTCCTGCCAGACCGCGACGAGCGCGGCCTCCAGCTGCGAGGAGGCCGCGGCGGCCGGTCGCTCGCGCCGGAGAGCCGGCTCGGGCAGCGCGCTGCGGTCGACCTTGCCCCCGGGCAGCCCGGGCAGCTCGTCCAGGATGGTGATCGAGTCCGGGAGCATGTAGCCGGGCAGCCGGCGGGCCAGCCGTCCGCGCAGCGCGGCCGGGTGCAGGACGGCGTCCGCGGCGGCGGTGACGAAGGCGTGCAGCCGGACGTCGCCCTCCGCATCGGGCCGGCCCACCGCGGCGGCTCCGGCGACGCCGTCGGCCGCCTGCAGGGCGGACTCGACCTCGCCGAGCTCGACCCGGTTGCCGGCGATCTTGACGACGTGGTCCATGCGGCCGTGGCACTGCAGCACGCCGTCGGCGCCGAGCGTGCCCGCGTCACCGGTCCGGCAGCCGACCGTGCCGTCCGGGCGTGCCCGCCACACCGCCCGGGTCTGCTCGGGCCGGTTCCAGTATCCGGTGCCGCCGTACGCCGTCACCACCGTGACCTCGCCGCGCACCCCCGCGGGCAGCACGGTGCCGTCCTCGCCGGTGATCTCGATGCGGCAGCCGTCGATGGCCCGGCCCGCGGGCAGCCGGCCCTCGCCGAGCGGGGCGTCGCCCGGCAGCGCGAGGCCGGCGACCGACCCGGTCTCGGTGGTGCCGTAGAGGTTGTAGACCGTGGCGCCGGGCGGCAGGACGGTGCGCAGCAGCCGGACGTCCTCCCAGGTGGGGGCCTCGGCGCCCAGCACGACGGTGGTGAGGTCGGGGAACCGCAGGCCGGGCGGGAGCGCCGGCACGAGCGCGCGCAGCAGGGTCGGCACGAGCGGCAGGGCTTGGATGCGGTGCTCCAGCAGCCAGGGGGCCAGCGCGCCGAGGCCGAGGCGGCGTACCGGATAGGCGTGCAGGGTGCCGCCGCACATCACGGTGCCGCGCACGAGCGCCTCGTAGAACCCCACGGTGCCGACCGAGAGCGTGCCGACCCGGGCGCCGTCCGGCAGCGCCCAGAAGCGGTCGACCCAGCGGGCGAAGGCCTGACGCTGGGCGTGCGGGACGACGATCCCCTTCGGGGTGCCGGTCGAGCCGGAGGTGAACATCACCGCCGCCAGCGCGTCGGGGGAGGGCTGGGCCGCCGGCAACCCGGCCACCGGCTCGACGCCCAGCCCGAGGGGGTGCTCGACCCGCCGGCCCACCTCGTCGGCGTCCCCCGGGACGTCGCTGAGCAGCAGGGCCGCCTCGACGTCGGCGAGGATCGCCTCGACGCGCTCGATCGGCGCGCTCGGGTCGACGGGCACGACCGCGAGGGCGGCCCGCTCCAGGGCGAGGGTCGCGACGACGACCTCGAGCGGGCCGTGCAGCCGCACGGCGACGCGGTGCGCCCCGTGCACCGGCGGCCCGAGCTCGGCGGCCAGCGCCTGCGCGAGCCGGTCGACGGCGCGGTCGAGCTCGGCGTACGTCGTCAGCTCGGGCCCGTCGCTCCCCGTCACGCAGACCGCGACCCGGCCCGGCTCGGCACGCGCGACGCGGCGCAGCGCCTCCGGGGCAGAGCCCGCACCCGTCGCCGGGCCGTGCGCCGTCGCGTCGTCGTCGGCCGCCATCGCGCGTCTCCTCCTGCCGGGCTGGCCGTCCACGCTAGGGGCGGCCCGCCGCGCGCGCGGATGACTTCCGTTATGTCGACTTCGGCCGGTGGCCGGGTCAGGTGACGGCGCGCAGCAGCGCGGCCGTCCCCGCGGCGACCGCGACGACCACGAGGAAGGGCGCGCGCAGCAGCAGCGCGACGCCGCCCGCCGCGACGCCGGCCAGCCGGGCGTCCACGGCCAGCTCGCGCCCGGTGGACAGCGTCTGCACCGCGACGAGCGCCGAGAGCAGGGCGACCGGCAGCAGCGTGGCCGCGAGGCGGACGCGGGGCGGCTCGAGCGCCCTGGGCGGGACCAGCAGGCCGGCGAGCTTGAGCAGGTAGACCCCGGCGCTGGTGAGCAGGATGCCGGCCCACACGGTCACCGGGGCACCTGCGCGGACGCGCGCACGAGGACGGCGCCGGTGACGGCCAGCAGCGCGCCGGCCATGACCGGGACCCCGGCAGGGGAGACGGGCACGAGGGCGAGCGCCAGCAGGGCGGCGACCACCGCGACGAGGACGGTGCGCCGCCCCTGCAGCCGCGGCGCGACGAGGGCGAGGAACGCGGCCGGCGCGGCGGCGTCGAGGCCCCACTCCGCCGGGTCGCCCATGGCCGTGCCGCCGATCGCGCCGACGAGGGTGGCGAGGTTCCACAGCACGTAGATCGCGAGCCCGGTGGACCAGAAGCCGAGCCGGGCGGCGGGCTCTTCGGGCTGCGCGACCGCCACTGCGGTGGACTCGTCGATCGTCAGCTGTGCCGCTGCCAGCCGGCGCACGCCGCGCACGCGCAGGATCTCGGCGATGCGCAGCCCGTAGAACCCGTTGCGGGCGCCGAGCAGGACCGAGGTCGCCGTCCCCGACAGCAGCGCGCCGCCGCCGGCCACGACCCCGACGAAGGCGAACTGGGAGGCGCCGCTGAAGGCGAGCAGGGACAGGGCGCACGCCTGCAGCACGTCGAGCCCGCTCGCGGTGGCGAGGGCGCCGAACGACACCCCGTACGCGCCGGTGGCCACGCCGACGCCCAGCGAGGTGCGCAGCACGGCCCGGCGGCGCTCAGGAGGAAGCGTCATCGCGCCGCCGCGTCGGCCGCCCGCCGGCGGGAGCGGTAGGCCCGCACCTTGTTCTTGTTCGCGCAGCCGGTCCCGCACCAGGCGCGTGAGCGGTTGCGCGACTCGTCGTAGAACGCCCATGAGCAGCTGTCGTCCGGGCAGATCTTCAGCCGCTGCCACGAGCCGTCCGCGCCGCTGCGCGCGGCCGCGACGAGCACCTGTGCGAGCGCTGCGCGCACGCCGTCCCCGCCCGCCACGAGCCGGGGCGAGCCCGTCGTGAAGGCGACGTGCAGCGGTAGTCGGGCGGCGAGGCCGTCGAGCCGCGCGACGGCGCGTGCGGCGTCCGCGGGGTCGACCGGCCCGTGCGCGGCCTCGCCGTGGCCGACGAGGGCGGCGCGCAGCCCGCTGCGCACGTCCCGGGCGAGCGCGAGGTCGGCCTCGTCCGCCGCCGCGTCCGGTGCCAGCAGGCGTGCCGACACGAGCCACGCCCGCAGGCGCGCGACGTCGGCCAGCTCATCGGTGCCCTCGTCGACGTCGAGCGTGTTGGCGAAGGCGCGGACGAGCGAGGCGTGCTCCGGGACGACATCGCCTGCCGCGGGCCCGTGGTCGCTCATGACACCAGCGTAACTGTTTCGGTGGTTGCGCCCAATGTGTAACCGGCATAACGTCTACACCAGTGACATGCTCGACGGGCCACTCACCGACGAGGAGGAGCGATGGATCCCACCTACGTGGTCGCACAGGCCTACCTCATGGGGCTGCGCAACGCGGCGCAGGAGCAGCGCCGCGACCGGGCGGCGGCGCCCCCGCGGTCCAGTCGCCGGGCGGGCCGCGGCCGGCGGCCCCGCGCAGCTGCCGGCCCGTCGGGCGGGGACGTCATGTGCTGGCGCGCGGCGGCCGGGGCGCGGGCGTGAGCGCGGCCCCGGCCCTCGTCGACGGGGTCGTGAGCAACCTGATCGTCGACTGCAGCGACCTGGCCGTGGTCAGCCGCTTCTGGGGCGGGCTGCTCGGGCTGCAGGTGACGCAGAGCGACGAGCACTGGGTGGACCTCGAGCCCCTGCCGGGCGGTGGGATGGCCCTGTCGTTCCAGCGCGTGCCCGAGCGCAAGCAGGTCAAGAACCGTCTCCACCTCGACATCACCGTGCCCGACGTGGAGGCCGCCGGCCGCAGGGCCGCGATGCTGGGCGCCCGGCCCGCCGGGCCGCTCCACGAGCGGGGCGATGTCAGCCCCTGGCAGGTCTGGCGCGACCCGGAGGGCAACGAGTTCTGCCTGCTGACGCGGGTCGGCTGACCGCCGGCCGTCCCCGCGGCCGTCAGGCCTGCGCCGTGCCGTCCTCGAGCTCGAACAGCTCGCTGACCCCGGCGAGCGCGAGGAAGCGGGCGAAGCGGCTGTCGGGGATGACGCGCAGCACCAGGCGGACGCCGAGCAGCCGGGCGCGGCGCAGGGTGGCGATGAGCGCCTGCAGCCCGCTGGAGTCGCAGAACGTCACGGCGGTGAGGTCGAGCACCAGCTCGCCCGACGGGGCCGACAGCTGGTTGAGCTCTGAGGTCAGGAACTCACGCAGCCGGGGACCGGTCTCGAGGTCGATCTCGCCCGTCACGTGGACGATCGCCCGCTTGCCGTCGCGCTCCGATTTCCAGGTGCTGAGGTCCACGCCTCTCCTGTCTCGCGTGCAGGGAACCCTGTGAAAATCGGCCGGATGCTTGACCGTGAGTCACCGTCCGCAATCACATCACACCGCAGATGAGCCGACATCCTCCAGCCGTGAGGCCGTCGGCAGGCCTCCCGGGGGCCGGCCCGGGCACCTGGTGACCGGCCGTCACACGGGCCGCCGGCCGCTGCCCGGTACCGTTGCGGCATGCCCTCGTCGACATCGCCCGGCCGGCCCTTCGGCACGGTCCTGACCGCGATGGTCACCCCCTTCACCGCCGACGGCGCGCTCGACCTGCCCGGGGCGCAGCGCCTGGCGACGGCTCTGGTGGACGCCGGGAACGACGGCCTGGTCGTCAACGGGACCACGGGGGAGTCGGCCACGACGAGCGACGCGGAGAAGGAGGCCCTCGTCCGGGCGGTCGTCGAGGCCGTGGGCGACCGCGCGACGGTGGTCGCCGGGGTGGGCACCAGCAACACCGCGCACAGCTGCGAGCTGGCCCGCGAGGCCGAGAAGGCCGGCGCGCACGGCCTGCTCGTGGTGACGCCGTACTACAGCCGCCCGCCGCAGTCCGGGCTGCTCGCGCACTTCGGGACGGTCGCCGACGCGACCGGGCTGCCGGTGATGCTGTACGACATCCCGGTGCGCACCGGCCAGGCCATCGCGACCGACACCCTGCTGCGGCTGGCCGAGCACCCGCGCATCGCGGCGGTCAAGGACGCCAAGGACGACCTGGCGGCCACGAGCGAGGTGCTCGCCCGCACGTCGCTGGCCTACTACTCCGGCAGCGACGCGCTCACGCTGCCGCTGCTCTCGGTCGGGGCGGTGGGCGTGGTCGGCGTGGTCACCCACGTCGTCGCCCGGGAGACCCGCGAGATGATCGACGCGTACGCCGCCGGCGACCCCGCCCGCGCGCTCGCGCTGCACCGGCAGCTGCTGCCGGTGTTCACCGGCATGTTCCGCACCCAGGGCGTGATCCTGGCCAAGGCGGCGCTGACCCTGCTGGGCCTGCCGGCCGGGCCGGTACGCCCGCCGCTGCCCGACGCCACGGAGGATGAGATGCGCCAGCTCCGCAAGGACCTCGCCGCGGCCCGCGTCGAGGTCGCCGCATGAGCCACCCGCACCCCGAGCTCGGCCCGCCGCCCGCGCTCCCGACCGGAGGGCTGCGCATCGTCGCGCTCGGCGGCCTCGGCGAGATCGGCCGCAACATGTCGGTCTACGAGTACGACGGCCGGCTGCTCGTCGTCGACTGCGGCGTCCTCTTCCCCGAGGACGCCCAGCCCGGCGTCGACCTGATCCTTCCGGACTTCGACTTCATCCGGGACCGGCTCGACAAGGTCGACGGGATCGTGCTCACCCACGGCCACGAGGACCACATCGGGGCCGTGCCGTACCTCCTGCGCGAGAAGCCGGACATCCCGCTGATCGGCTCGCGGCTCACGCTCGCCCTCGTCGAGGCGAAGCTGCGCGAGCACCGGATCACCCCGTACTCCCTCACGGTGCGCGAGGGGCAGCGCGAGCGGATCGGCCCGTTCGACTGCGAGTTCGTCGCGGTCAACCACTCGATCCCGGACGCGCTGGCGGTCGCCATCCGCACCCCCGCGGGGCTGGTCATCCACACCGGCGACTTCAAGATCGACCCGCTGCCGCTCGACGGCCGGGTCACCGACCTGCGGGCGCTGGCCCGGCTCGGCGAGGAGGGGGTCGACCTCATCCTCTCGGACTCGACCAACGCCGAGGTTCCCGGCTTCGTGACGCCGGAGCGTGACATCGCGCCCGTGGTGGACCGCGTGTTCGCGAACGCCAAGCGGCGAATCGTCGTCGCCTGCTTCGCATCCCACGTGCACCGCGTGCAGCAGGTGCTGGACGCGGCGGCGAAGCACAAGCGCAAGGTCGCCTTCGTCGGCCGTTCGATGGTGCGCAACATGGGGGTGGCCCGCGAGCTCGGCTACCTCAACGTGCCCGACGGGCTGGTCGTGGACTCCCGCCAGCTCGAGGACATGCCCGACGAGCAGGTCGTCCTCATCTGCACGGGCTCGCAGGGCGAGCCGATGTCGGCGCTCTCGCGCATCGCCAACCGGGACCACTGGATCCGCATCAGCGAGGGCGACACCGTCCTGCTCGCGTCCTCCCTGATCCCCGGCAACGAGAACGCCGTCTACCGCGTCATCAACGGGCTCTCGCGCTGGGGCGCGAACGTCGTGCACAAGGGCAACGCGCTGGTGCACACCTCCGGGCACGCGGCCGCCGGCGAGCTGCTCTACGTCTACAACATCGTCCAGCCGCGCAACGTCATGCCGGTGCACGGCGAGTGGCGCCACCTGCGGGCAAACGGCGACCTCGCGGTCGCCACCGGGGTGCCGCGCGACCGCATCGTGCTCGCCGAGGACGGCGTCGTCGTCGACCTGGTCGAGGGCGTCGCGCGCGTCACCGGCGCCGTCCCGTGCCACAACGTCTACGTCGACGGCTCCACCGTGGGCGACGTGACGGAGGCGTCGCTGAAGGACCGGCGGATCCTGCGCGACGAGGGCTTCATCTCGGTCTTCGTGGCCGTCGACTCCTCGAGCGGCAAGATCGTGGCCGGCCCGCAGATCTCGGCGCGCGGCGTCGTCGAGGACGAGGCCGTCTTCGACCAGGTCCGCCCGCGCATCGAGGACGCGCTGGCCAAGGCCGCCCAGGACGGTGTCAACGACACGTACCAGCTGCAGCAGTTCGTCCGGCGGGTCGTCGGCAAATGGGTCAGCGAGTCGCTGCGCCGCCGGCCGATGATCGTGCCGGTGGTCGTCGAGGTCTGACCCCGGGCCGGTACGCGGTGACGGGCGTCACGGAAGGACCGGCGCCCGTCCACCGTTCCCTCTGCTCGTGGCCGTGACCCGCGCGCCGCACCCCCGAGCACGAGGAACGACCTGCCTGTGATCCCCGTCCACGCCCGATCCACCTCCGGCCCCGGCGCCCCCTTCGAGAAGAGGACCATCGAGCGCCGCGACCTCGGCCCGAGGGACGTGCTGATCGACGTCGCGTACGCCGGCATCTGCCACTCGGACATCCACACCGCCCGGGGTGAGTGGGGCGAGACGCTCTTCCCGCTGACGCCCGGCCACGAGATCGCCGGCGTCGTCTCCGCGGTCGGCTCCGAGGTCACCAAGCTCGCCGTCGGCGACCGCGCCGGGATCGGCTGCATGGTGGACTCCTGCCGCGAGTGCGGGCCCTGCCGCGCAGGCGAGGAGCAGTACTGCGTCAAGGGCAACATCGGCACCTACAACGCGATCGGCAAGGACGGGCGCCCCACCGAGGGCGGCTACAGCGAGAAGATCGTCGTCGACGAGGACTTCGCGCTGCGCATCCCCGAGGGCATCTCGCTCGACGTCGCGGCGCCGCTGCTCTGCGCGGGCATCACGCTCTACTCCCCGCTGCGCCGCTGGGGCGCCGGCCCCGGCAAGAAGGTCGCGATCGTCGGGCTCGGCGGGCTGGGCCACATGGGCGTCAAGCTCGCGAAGGCCATGGGCGCCGAGGTGACCGTGCTGTCGCAGTCGCTCAAGAAGCAGGAGGACGGCCTCCGGCTCGGGGCGGACCACTACTACGCCACCGGCGACGAGGGCACCTTCGAGACGCTCGCCGGCTCCTTCGACCTCATCGTCTCGACGGTCTCCGCGACGGTGGACATGGGCGCCTACCTCGGGCTGCTCACCCTGGACGGCGCCCTGGTGAACGTCGGCGCGCCCGAGCACCCGCTGTCGGTCCCGGCCTTCGCGCTCATCGGCGGCCGGCGCAGCCTCGCCGGCTCCATGATCGGTGGGATCCGGGAGACCCAGGAGATGCTCGACTTCTGCGCCGAGCGCGGCATCGGTGCCGAGGTCGAGGTCATCGCGGCCGACCGCATCGACGAGGCCTACGACCGGGTGGTGGCGAGCGAAGTGCGCTACCGGTTCGTGATCGACGCGTCGACCATCGCCGGCTGACCGGCCTCCGGCACACGCGACGGCGGCGGCTCCCCGACGGGGGCCGCCGCCGTCGCGCGTGCCCGGCGCGCGTCAGGTGACGGTGACGAGCACGGCCGCGGATACGGACGCGGCGGCCGTCTCCGTCCCCGGCATCCGCCAGCGCAGCCGGAGCGGGCCGGTGGCCCGCTGCTGCGCCGTCACGCGCCCGTCCGCCGCCGCCCGGTACGCCCCGAGCCGCTTCCACGGCCCGCTCCCCGTCCGGCCCTCGAGCACGAGCGGCGCACCGGCCAGCGGGCGCCCGTCGAGCCCCGCGGCCCGGGCGTGCACGGTGACCGACCGGCCCGAGCTGACCCGTGGCCGGTCGACGCGCGCGGTCACGGTCGAGGCCTGGCGCAGCGAGAAGGCCGACGTGTCGGGCACGACGTCGGTGGTGGGCACGCCCCGGTCGTCGGTGTAGGTGTAGCGGACGTCGGCGAGCTCCCAGGTGCCGAGCGGCCCCGCCGGCTGCAGCACGAGCGACGCCCGCCAGGCCAGGCCGTACTCGTCGGCGAGGGCGAACTTCACGGGCGCCCCCCGGCCGCGCGGCGGCCGCAGCGTCCCGGTCACCGAGCCGTCGACCGGGGTGCTGAAGCGGAGCACGAGCGTCTCGGTGACCGGCGTGGCCCGGGTGAAGACGTGCACCGGGCGGCTGACGTCGAGCGCGATGGCGACGGGCGGCTCGACGGCCGCGCGGGCGACGGCGCCGCCCAGGCTGCCCGGGGCGGCGGCGACGAGCGTGACGAGGGCGACGGCGGCACCGAGCGCGGCGGCGACGGGAGTCCTGGCCCGCACCTCAGCCCCCGTGGCACCAGGGCGTGCACAGCGCCGCGCAGGGCGCCGGCGGGTGGGCGCGGTGGGCGGTCGGCCCCTCGAGCCGCGCGAGCAGGGCGCGCTGGTCGGCGGGGGTGGGGGAGGGGCGGGCGGTGGTGCTCACGGAGGTCTCCTTCGGCGTTGCGGCCCTGTCGGCGCGGGCGCCCCGTCCGTCGGGCACCGGAAGGCAGAGCGCGGGTGAGCGAGCCAGATACGGGCCGGCCGCCGGCCGCGGCCGGAGCGCTCACCGTTATCACGGCGGGGTGCGGCACAAGATCCGGACGCGCCTAACTCGTGTGACGGCTGTGGCTGTTGGGACGGGAGCGGTACTCTCCGCCCATGGCGACACGGACGACGGGGGGCACCCGTCCGCGCTCCAGCGGGGCGCCGGCGGGCGGGCGCGGCGGCGGGCAGGCCCGGTCCCGGGCGGCCGCACCGGCGCGCCCCCAGCCCGGGATGGGCGTCCGGCTCGTCCGGGCGCTCGGCATCGCGCTGCGCGGGCTCTGGCTGGGCGTCGCGCACGTCGTCGGCGGCTCGGTGCGCGCCTTCGGGCGCAGCGCGCGCGACCTGGACCCGGCCCACCGGCGCGACGGCGTCGGCCTGGCCGTGGTCGGGCTCGCGATCGTGACTCTCGCCGCCGCGTGGTTCCGGGTCGACGGCGCGCTCGGCGAGGCCGCGACGTGGCTGGTCGCGGGGGCGGTCGGCCGCGCGGACGTGCTGGTGCCGCCGCTGCTGCTCCTGCTGGCGTACCGGTTGCTGCGCCACCCCGACCGCGAGATCGTGCTCGGCCGCGCGGCCGTCGGCTGGGCAGCCCTCTCCGCGGGCTCGCTCGGCCTGCTGCACATCGCCCGCGGCACCCCGCAGCCCCCGGACGGGGTGGAGGCGATCCGTGACGCCGGCGGCTACGGCGGCTGGCTGGCCTCCAGCCCGCTGGTCGATGCCGCCAGCGCCTGGGTGGCCGTGCCGCTGCTGCTGCTCCTCGTCGGCTTCGGCCTGCTGGTCGTGACGGCCACCCCGGTCAACGCGGTGCCCGAGCGGCTGCGCGGGCTGCGCGACACGGCCCTGCGCCGGGAGGCCGGGCCGCCCGACCGTCGCCGCCGGCGCGGCCGCGAGCCCCGCGCGGGCGACCCGGCGTACGACACCCCGGTCGTCACGCCCGACGCCGCCCCCGAGGACGCCTTCGACGACGCCTCCGGCCGTGAGGGGGCGCTGCCGGCGGGTCGCCGGCGCCGTCGGGTCGGCGAGGTAGCGGTGGCCCCCGTGGCGGCGCCGGACGATCCCACCGGCCAGGAGGTCTTCGACGCCGAGCAGGCGATGGGCCTGGCACCCGGCCGGGCCGCCGCAGGCAAGGGCCGCAGGCGGGTCCCCGCGGCCGGCGAGGACGTGCCGGCCGTCGACCCCGACGCCACCGACGTCTTCCCGCGGCCGACGCCCGCCGAGGCGGCCGAGCCGGCCACCGCCGTCCTCGAGCAGCTGACCGGCGGCGACATGCCGCCGCGTGTGGAGCAGTTGCTGCTCTCCGGCGACGTCACCTACGAGCTGCCGGCGCCGACGATGCTGCGCGCCGGCTCGGTCCACAAGGCCCGCACCCCGGCCAGCGACGCCGTCGTCGACTCGCTGACCGGAGTGCTCGAGCAGTTCGACATCGACGCCGCCGTCACCGGCTACACCCGCGGCCCGACCGTCACGCGCTACGAGGTCGAGCTCGGCCAGGGCGTCAAGGTCGAGCGGGTCACCGCCCTGTCCAAGAACATCGCGTACGCCGTCGCCAGCGCCGACGTGCGGATCCTCTCGCCGATCCCCGGCAAGTCGGCCATCGGCATCGAGATCCCGAACACCGACAAGGAGATCGTCGCGCTCGGCGACGTGATCCGGTCGCGGGCGGCCACGGGCACGCCGCACCCCATGGTGGTCGGCCTGGGCAAGGACGTCGAGGGCGGCTTCGTCGTCGCGAACCTGGCCAAGATGCCCCACCTGCTCGTCGCGGGCGCCACGGGCTCGGGCAAGTCGAGCTTTGTCAACTCGATGATCACCTCGATCCTGCTCCGGTCCACGCCGGACGAGGTCCGCATGGTGCTCGTCGACCCCAAGCGGGTGGAGCTGACGGCGTACGAGGGCATCCCGCACCTCGTCACCCCGATCATCACGAACCCCAAGAAGGCCGCCGAGGCGCTGCAGTGGGTCGTGCGCGAGATGGACATGCGCTACGACGACCTGGCCGCGTTCGGCTTCCGCCACGTCGACGACTTCAACAGGGCCGTCCGCGAGGGGACCGTGCGGCCGCCCGAGGGCAGCGAGCGGGTGCTGCGCCCGTACCCCTACCTGCTCGTGATCGTCGACGAGCTCGCCGACCTCATGATGGTCGCCCCCCGCGACGTCGAGGACTCGATCGTCCGTATCACGCAGCTGGCCCGCGCGGCCGGCATCCACCTCGTCCTCGCGACCCAGCGCCCGTCCGTCGACGTCGTCACCGGCCTCATCAAGGCGAACGTGCCGAGCCGGCTCGCGTTCGCGACCTCGAGCCTCGCCGACAGCCGGGTCATCCTGGACCAGCCGGGCGCGGAGAAGCTCGTCGGCCAGGGCGACGGCCTCTTCCTGCCGATGGGCGCGAGCAAGCCCATGCGCATCCAAGGAGCCTGGGTCACCGAGGCAGAGGTCGAGGCGGTGGTCGAGCACTGCAAGACCCAGCTGCAGCCGACGTACCGCGAGGACGTGACCGCCGTCGCGGCCAAGAAGGAGATCGACGAGGACATCGGCGACGACCTGGACCTGCTGTGCCAGGCGGTGGAGCTCGTCGTCACGACGCAGTTCGGCTCGACGTCGATGCTGCAGCGCAAGCTGCGCGTGGGCTTCGCCAAGGCCGGGCGCCTGATGGACCTCATGGAGAGCCGAGGCATCGTCGGGCCCAGCGAGGGAAGCAAGGCTCGCGACGTGCTCGTCAAGCCGGACGAGCTCGACGGCGTCATGTTCACCCTGCGCGGGGAGTAGTCGGGAACCTCCGGCCGCACCCGGGCGTATCCCCCGTTGTCGGGCAGGGCCGTAGACTCGGCCCTGCCTACGCCGGTCCCGTCGACCGCACTGCCAGCACGTCCGGAACGCCGCACCTCGAGACGACGGAGGACACGCCGTGACGATCGGCGAGACGCTCGCCTCCGCCCGCCAGGCTGCCGGGCTCAGCCTCGAGCAGGTGGCCGAGCGCACACGCATCCGCCGCACGGTCGTGGCGGCCATCGAGCACGACGACTTCAGCCACTGCGGCGGCGACTTCTACGCCCGCGGGCACCTGCGGACCATCGCGCGCACCGTGGGGGCCGACGCCGAGGCCGTCGTCCGGCAGTACGACGACGAGATCGCCAGCGCGGAGTCGGCCCCGCGGCCGCCGAGCGAGGTGGTCGACCTCGACGCCGCCGTCGGCCGTCGCCGCCACGCGGTCAACTGGTCCAACGTGCTCGTCGCGTCGCTCGTCGTCGTCGTCGGCTACGCCGGGTTCTCCCTGCTGCGCCCGAGCGACGGCGGGACGGGGACGGCCCCCGCAGGCAACGCCGCCCCCGCCGGCGTGACCGGCGCCCCGACCCCTGGGGCCACGCCCACCCCGAGCGGTGCGGCGCCGGCCGCCACGCCCACCCGCAAGCCGCCGGTCGTCGCCGCCAACCCGGACGCGGGCGTACGCGTCGTCGTGGCCGCGACCGCAGGGCAGTGCTGGCTGCGGGCGACCGGCGAGGACGGCAAGCGGCTCTTCGAGGGCATCGTCGCCAAGGGCGAGTCGCGCCAGTTCACCGACGCCGAGGTCGTGAGCCTGCTCGTCGGCGACGCCGGGGCCGTGTCGCTCACGGTCAACGGCAAGCAGATCGGCGCGCCGGGGGCGCGCGGCGAGATCGCGCGCGCGCAGTTCACCCCCGAGGACCCGTGACCGTGCCGGTGGGCCCGCCCGCGGAGTGACCGGCCCCACGCGGGCGGCCGGGCGCGGGCGGGAGCACCTAGGCTGGGACGGTGAGTTCCTTCCCTGACGCGCCGGGGGCCGCCGCCCCGGCCGCGGCTGCCGCTCCACGCTCGGTCGCCCTCGTGACCCTCGGCTGCGCCCGCAACGAGGTCGACTCCGAGGAGCTGGCGGGCCGGCTCGCCGCCGACGGCTGGCTGCTGGTCGAGGACGCGGCCGAGGCCGACGTCGCCGTCGTCAACACGTGCGGCTTCGTCGAGGCCGCAAAGAAGGACTCGGTCGACGCGCTGCTGGAGGCCGCCGACCTCAAGGGCTCCGCGCGCACGCAGGCCGTCGTGGCCGTGGGCTGCATGGCCGAGCGCTACGGCGACCAGCTCGCGACGGCGCTGCCGGAGGCCGACGCCGTGCTGGGCTTCGACGACTACGCGGACGTCTCGACCCGGCTGCGCTCGATCCTCGCGGGTGACAAGCACGTCGCCCACACCCCGCGGGACCGTCGCGCGCTGCTGCCGATCTCGCCGGTCGAGCGCGGGGCCGCAGCCCGCTCGGTCGCCGTCCCCGGGCACGGCGCGGGCACCACGGTCGTCACGCCCACCCCGGTCGGTGAGGACCTGCCGGTGGGCCTGGCCCCCGCGTCCGGCCCGCGTGTGCTGCGCCGCCGGCTGGGCTCCGGCCCGGTCGCCCCGCTGAAGCTCGCGTCCGGCTGCGACCGGCGGTGCGCCTTCTGCGCGATCCCGGCCTTCCGCGGGGCGTACGTCTCGCGCCGCCCGGACGAGGTGCTGGCCGAGGCCCGCTGGCTCGCCGAGCAGGGCGTCCGCGAGCTCGTGCTGGTCAGCGAGAACTCCTCCTCCTACGGCAAGGACCTCGGTGACCTGACCGCGCTGGAGAAGCTCCTGCCGCAGCTGGCGGCGGTCGACGGCGTCTCGCGGGTCCGCGTCAGCTACCTGCAGCCGGCCGAGGTGCGCCCCGGCCTGCTCGACGTGATCGCGGGCACGGACAAGGTCGCGGCCTACTTCGACCTGTCCTTCCAGCACGCGTCCGGCCCGCTGCTGCGCCGCATGCGCCGCTTCGGCGACGCCGACCGGTTCCTCGAGCTGCTCGCGTCGATCCGCGAGCGCGCCCCGCTGGCCGGCGCCCGGTCCAGCTTCATCGTCGGCTTCCCCGGCGAGACCGACGCCGACCTGGCCGAGCTCGAGCGCTTCCTGGTCGAGGCCCGGCTCGACGCGATGGGCGTGTTCGGCTACAGCGACGAGGAGGGCACCGAGGCCGCGACCCTCGACGGCAAGCTCCCCGAGGGCGAGGTCGCGGACCGGCTCGAGCGGTTCTCCACGCTCGTGGAGGAGCTCGTCGCGCAGCGCGCCGAGGACCGGGTGGGGGAGCGGGTGGAGGTGCTCGTCGAGCGCCGCGGGGACGACGGGCCGGAGGGCCCGGCCGAGCACCAGGCCCCCGACGTGGACGGTGTGACCGTGCTGGCCGGTGACGCGCCGGTCGGGTCGCTGGTCCCCGCCCGCGTCGTCTCCGCCGCGGGGGCCGACCTGGTCGCCGAGCCGCTGCAGCCCGCGCTCGCTGCCGCCGGCTCCCTCGACACCGCCGCCCGGCCGGCCTGACCCCGACCGATGTCGGGGACCGAGCCGCTGCGCCGCCCGCTCGCCGCCGGCGCGGGCGCCGGCGGCGCGCCCGGGCCCGGCGAGGCGCCCGGGGCGTGGAACGTCCCGAATGCGCTGACCGTCCTGCGGCTGTTGCTCGTGCCCGTTTTCGCCTGGCTGCTGCTGCGCGCCGGCGGCGACGACACCGCCTCGCGGGTGGCGGCCTGCGTGGTGTTCGCGGTCGCCTCCATCACCGACTACGTCGACGGCGACATCGCCCGGCGCTACGGCATCGTCACCGACTTCGGCAAGCTGGTCGACCCGATCGCCGACAAGGCCCTGATCGGGGCCGCGCTCGTCGGGCTGTCGCTGCTCGGCGAGCTGTGGTGGTGGGTGACCGTCGTCATCCTCGTCCGCGAGGTCGGGGTCACACTGCTGCGGCTCTGGGTCATCCGGCATGGCGTGATCCCCGCCAGCCGCGGCGGCAAGCTCAAGACCGTCCTGCAGGGCGTGGGCATCGGGCTCTACCTGCTGCCGCACCCGGGGCCCTGGGCGTGGGTGGCGGCCGCCGTCCTCGGCGCCGCCGTCGTGGTGACCCTCGTGACGGGCGTCGACTACGTCGCCCGGGCCGTGCGCCTCCGGCGGGACGCCCGCTCGCGCCGCCCGTCGGGTCGCTGAGCGCCGTGCGGGCCGAGGTCGTCTGCGTGGGCGACGAGCTGCTGTCCGGGCGTGTGCCCGACGCCAACGCCGCGTGGCTGGGCGCCCGGCTCGCCGAGCACGGCGTCCCGGTCCTGCGCAGCACGGCGGTCCCCGACGAGGTCACCGCGATCGTCGACGCGATCGGAGCCGCCGCGGCCCGGGCCGACCTCGTCGTCGTGACGGGCGGCCTCGGGGCCACGAGCGACGACCTCACCCGGGACGCGCTGGCCGTGCTCACCGGCTCCCGGGTGGTGCGCGACCCCGCGCTGGAGGAGGCGCTGCGCCGCCGCTACGCCGACCGGGGGACCGAGCCCCCGGTCGGGTCGCTGCGGATGGCCGACGTCGTGGAGGGCGCGCAGGTGCTCCCCAACCCGGCCGGCGCCGCTGCCGGGCTGCGCGGGCGGGTCGGCGGGGCGCAGGTCGTCCTGCTGCCGGGGGTGCCGGCGGAGGTGCGCGCGATCGCCGAGCAGTCGGTCCTTCCCGGGCTGGCGGGCGCGGCCGGGCTGGTGACCCGCACGCTGCACGTGCCGCGGGTCGCGGAGTCGGCGGTCGGGACGGCACTGGCCCGCCTCGAGGCGGCCCTGCCCGCGGGGGTGCGGGTGGCGTACCTCGCCAGCCGGGCCGAGGTCGAGGTCCGGCTGACGGCCGCCGCCGCGTCCCCCGCGGCGGCCGAGGAGGTGCTCGCCCCGGTCCTGGCGTCCGCCCGATCGGCCCTTGCGACGCTCTCCCCGATCGTGGACGACGTCCCGCTCGCAGTCGGGGTGGTGCGCCGGCTGACGGCCCGGGGCGAGACCGTGGCGGTGGCCGAGTCCCTGACCGGGGGGCTCGTGACAGGGGCGCTGACCTCGGTGCCGGGCTCGTCGGCGGTCCTGCGTGGCGGGGTGGTCGCGTACGCCACGCCGGTCAAGGCCGACGTCCTCGGGGTCGGCGCGGGGCTGCTGGCCGAGCGCACCGCTGTGGACCCGGATGTGGCGCTCGCCATGGCCGAGGGCGTCCGTGCATTGCTGGGCGCGGATTGGGGAGTCTCGACCACGGGCGTCGCCGGCCCGGGACCTTCCGAGGGCAAGCCGGCCGGCGAGGTCCACGTGGGGGTCGTCGGGCCGGGCGCCCGGGGCGCGCAGTCGCTTCGATTTCGCGCAGAGCGTGAGGGTGTCCGGGCGTCTGCGGTCGCTGCGGCCTTGGCGTCGCTGCGGGAACGACTAGGTTGATTACAGCGTTGCACCACACACGCGGGGACATCCGGAACGCCGTTGCGGGTCTCGCGTCGGACTTCGGGACAACGCGCGGCCTCTTCGGGGCGTTCGCTGGCTGCGGAGAGGGAACGGTACGGGTACGGTGGGTAATCACCGTCCCAGGAGGGAGAGCCCCGCGATGATTATTCTCCGTCGCCTGCTCGGGGACGTGCTGCGGACGCGGCGCCAGGACCAGGGCCGCACCCTGCGTGAGGTCTCCGCCGCAGCTCGCGTCTCCCTCGGCTACCTGTCCGAGGTGGAGCGTGGGCAGAAGGAGGCCTCGTCCGAGCTGCTGGCGTCGATCTGCGCCGCGTTGGACGTCCCCATGTCGGAGGTCCTGCGTGAAGTGAGCGACGGCCTCATCCTCGCCGAGGCCGAGGCTGCCGTGCGCGACGCCGCCCTGCGCGAGACGGCCCTGCCCGAGCGCAGCTCGCTGTCCACCGTCATCCCCCCGGGCCAGCCGCCGGCCGGCCGGGCCGGTGCCGTCGACGGCCGAGTGGCCGTGGAGGTCGCGGCCTGACCGTGGCCGCCCAGCCGGCCCTGTGCGGCCGAGCGGCGATCGAGCAGCCTCCGACGAGCCGGTGAGCCCAGTCGTGGCCGTGCCCCGGGAAGCCCGGGGCACGGCCACGTCGCGTTCTGGGGCCGGGTGACGGTCAGCCGGAGCAGTCGATGTTGCTGACGCCCCTGCCGCCGGGGCCGGCGACGTTGTCGCACGTCACCACGTTCCCGTGGGCGTCCGGCTCGGGCGACACGGCCACCACGTAGCCCTTCACCCCGCCGAGCACCTTGTTGGCGCGGAAGGTGTTGTCCTCCCCGGAGCCGGGCGCCCCGTTGATGACGTGGGTCTGGAAGGCGTCCAGCAGGGTGCCGGTGCCGGTGTTGCCCTCGACGAGCCAGCCGCTGCCCTTGACGTCGACCCAGGAGTCGGCGGAGTTCTCCCCGCTCGTCCCCGCCCGCTCGAAGCGGTTGCCGACGATCCGGCCGTTGCGGGTGCCCTCCTTGATGTCGATGCCCTCGGCGGCGGTGTTCCAGATGCGGTTGCCCTGGATGAGCACACTGTCCGAGCGGTCGGGGCCGCCGTCCGAGCCGTACTCGCCCCAGTTCGAGGTCGCCGAGCCGACGTAGACGCCCTCGCCGAACTGCGGGGACTTCAGGCCGGTGTCGTGCACGTCGCTGTTGGCGATGACGCCGCGCGAGGAGCCCGAGCGGAAATGCACGGCCTCCTGCCCGATCCGGCCGACGTCGAGGCCGACGAGGACCGACCCGACCGAGCCGTCGAGCACGATGCCCTTCTTGGCGGTGCGGACCGTGAAGCCGTCCAGCCGCCAGTAGCTGCCGGTCACGTGCAGGCCGTACCCGCCGTTGTCGGTCGAGCCGGTCGTGAGCACGGCGGCACGCGACCCGTGCAGCGTGATCGGCGCCGACGCCGTGCCGTCCGCGGGCGCCTCGAACTGCGGGTCCCCGACGTACGTGCCGTCGGCCAGCTCGATGCGGTCGCCGGGGCGGGCGGAGGACAGCGCGTCGCGCAGCTCGTCCGCGGTCGACACCTGGACCACCCGCCTGGCCTTGGGGGCCGGGGGGACGCCGGCCGCCGCGCTGGGCGCGGCTGCCGGCGCGCTGCCGGCGCTGGCCCCCGGCGCCGCTCCGGTCGACCCGTCGGCCGACACCGTGAACGACACCTCCCGTCGGGACCGGTTGCCGCCCGCCTCGACCCGCGCCCGCAGCTCGTGCTCGCCCGGGTCGGGGTCCACCGTCAGCTCGTACGGCGCACTGGTGTCCTTCTCGAGGTACGTCCCGTCCATCGTCCAGGTCACGCTCTCCACGTCCTCGTCGAGCACGGTGACGGTCAGCGGCCCGGCGACCGTCGCCCCGTCGAGGTCGCTGCCGTCGGCGCGCAGCTCGTACGTCCCTCCGCCGGCCGCCGGCGCCGATCCCGTCGGCTCGGGCGCCGGCTCCCCGCTCGGCAGCTCGGTCGGCTCCTCCGACGGCTCGGCGGGGGGCGGCAGCTGCTCCGTCGCGGCCGGGCTCGGGCTGGCCGGGGAGGCGGGGGCGGCGTCGTCGGAGTCCGAGCCCGGCCAGAGCAGGAGCGCGAGGACGAGGACGACGGCGGCCACGGCTGCGCCCGCCGCGGCCGCGATCGCCGTGCGCCGGTCGAGGAATCCGGGGGCAGCCACGTCTCAGCTCTCCGTCCGGTCGCGGCGTCCGGCCGCGGGCCGGCGTGCGCCGGTACCCGGGCCGCCGGCGGTCGTGGCCGGTCGGGGCGGGGGAATGCGAAGGGTCGACACGAGCCGACAACTCTGCCACGCGGTCCGCGCGTTCCAGCGCAGGTCCTCGCCCGGGGCCGGCGGCCGGCCGCCGCAGGGGCCCGGCCCTCGGCCTCCGCTCCGAGGTGACCGGGCGGGACCGGGCACCGGGTCAGGGCCGGTAGCGGGTCCGCCCGCTGGGGCGGGCCACGTCGGACCGGCGCATCGGCGTCGGTGCGGGCCCGGGCTGGCACCGGGGGCACCAGTAGGTCAGCCGGGCGTACGGCGCGTCGCCCTGCTCGGCGAGGAGCACCTGGGCGCCGCAGCGCCGGCAGGGCTGCCCCGCCCGCTCGAAGACCCAGTGCTGGCGCCCGCGCCGCACCTCACCGGTCGTGGACTGCTCGGGGTGGCCCTTGTTGCGCTCGAGCAGGGCCCGGGCGCGCTCGACCAGCGCCGGCAGGTCGCGGACGTCCTCGACGGCGGCCCACGGGGACGTGCCGTGCAGGAAGAGCGACTCGGCCTTGTAGAGGTTGCCGATGCCGGCGAGGTTGCGTTGGTCGAGCAGGGCCTGCCCGATCTCGCGGCGCGGCTCGGCCCGCAGCCGGCGCAGCGCCTCCTCGGCGTCCCAGTCGCGCCCGAGCAGGTCCGGGCCGAGGTGCCCGACCGCGTCCGGCTCGCCGCCGGGCGCCAGCAGCTCGACCACGGGCATGCGGTAGCCGACCGCCTGCCACTCGGCGTTCTCGAGGATGACGCGGGCCTGCCAGGCGGGGCCGCCGCGCCAGCGCTCGCCCGGCCGGTAGAGGTGCCAGGTGCCGTCCATGCGGAAGTGGGTGTGCAGCGCCTGCCCGTCGTCGAGCCGGGTCAGCAGGTGCTTGCCGCGAGAGACGACCTCGGTCACGGTGCGGCCGGACAGGTCGGCGGTGGCGAGCTGCGGCACCCGGAAGTCACTCCGGGTCAGCACTCGGCCGGCGAGCGCCTCGTGCAGGCGCTTGCCCGCGAGCCAGACGGTGTCCCCCTCGGGCACGACGTCCTCCTCAGCCCCGGATCCGCAGGCCGCGCGGCGTGGCCACGAACCCGGCGGACTCGAGCGCGGAGACGAGCGGCCCGGCCAGCACCGCCGCCCCGTCGGCGCGCTCGACGGTGATGCGCCCGAGCGCGCCCTCGCGGACCGCGAGCGCCAGCGCGTCCACCGCCGGCTGCAGCAGCGACGGCTCCTCGGTCCAGGTCAGCAGCGACCGGCCGCCGCGCTCGACGTAGAGCACCAGCTCGCCGTCGACAGTGCCGACGAGAGCGCCCGCCTTGCGCCCCGGCTTGTGCCCGGCGGCGGTCTCCCCGGGACGGTCCGGCCACGGCAGCGCCGCGCCGTAGGGGTTGGCAGGATCGGCGGCGGCCAGGACGAGCGCCTGCGGGCCGTCCGACGCCCGGTCGCCGGGGCGCACGCCCACCGCGCCCCAGCCGGTCGGGCCGACGCCGGACTCCCGGCGCTCGGCGGCCGCCTGCAGCGCGCGCATGCGGTCGACGGCGCCGGGCAGCGCGAACTGGGCCGCGCCGAGCCCGTCGACGAAGTAGCCGCGGCGGCAGCGGCCGGCCTCCTCGTAGGCCGAGAGGACGCGGTACGCCGCGGCGAAGCCGCCCTCGGACCTCTCGGCGGCGACTGCGCCGCGCACGACGACGCCGTAGCGCTCGAGCAGCAGGTCGGCGGCGGCGGTGGCGCGCCGGGTGGGGTCGATCTCGCGGCCGGGCAGCACGGACCACCGGCCCGCGGCAGACGGCGGCCCGCTGCGCGCGGGCAGCGCCGGACGCGGCCGGCCGTAGCGGCTCCTCGACGGCGCGGCCTTGCGGGCCCGCCGGGCCCCGCTTCCCCCGAGCAGGGTGCGCAGCGGCGCGACGGTGTCGTTGGTGACGGCGCCCGCCCACACCAGGTCCCAGAGCGCGGCGGCGAGCGCGGTGTCGTCGGTCGAGCCGACCGCGTCCGACAGCTGGCGGAAGAACCACCCTCCACCGCGGGACAGGGCGTCGAGGACGGTCTCGTGCAGCGGCGTGGACGCCGCGTCCGCCGGGACGGGGGCGAGCGTCAGCGGGGCGTTGTCGGCCAGGTGGAGCGAGAGCCAGCCGTCGCCCCCGGGCAGCGCCCCCGCGCCGGCCCAGAGCACCTCCCCGGTGGCGCACAGCTCGTCGAGCAGCGCCGGGGTGTAGCCCGCGACGCGCGTCGGCAGGACGAGGGTCTCGAGCGCCGAGGCGGGCAGCGCGACGCCCTGCAACTGCTCCACGACGGTCAGCAGGCCGTCCGCGCCGCGCAGCGGCGAGCCGATGTTCTGCCAGGCCGGCAGGAAGCGGGCCAGCGCGCGGGTCGGGACCGGCTCCACCTCCTTGCGCAGCGCCGCCAGCGAGCGGCGGCGCAGCGTGCGCAGCACCTCCGCGTCGACCCATTCGGTGCCGCTGGCTCCCGGGCGGAACTCGCCCTCGAGAGCGCGGCCGGCCGCGGCGAGGCGGCGCAGGGCGTCGACCACGACGGCGGGGCCGAGGCCGAAGCGGGCGGCCGCGTCGGCGGCGGCGAAGGGCCCGTGCGTGCGGGCGTAGCGCGCGACGAGGTCCCCGAGCGGGTCGCGGACCGGCTCGAGGAACGCCTCCGGGACGCCGACGGGCAGCGGGGCCCCGAGGGCGTCGCGCAGCCGCCCGGCGTCCTCGATCGCCGCCCAGTGCTCCTCACCTGCGATCCGCACCCGGATGACCCGGCGCCGCCCCTCCAGCTCCACCAGCCAGGACGGGTCGACGCCGCGCTCCTGCGCAGCAGCGGTCTGCAGGGGCCCGAGCAGGCGGAGCAGGTCCGCGGCGCCCTCGAGGTCGCGGGCACGCCGGTCCTCGGTCAGCCGCTGCAGCTCACGGTCGAGCTGCTCGACGACGTCGGCGTCGAGCAGCTCGCGCAGCTCGGTGGCACCGAGCAGCTCGGCGAGCAGCGTCTGGTCCAGCGACAGGGCCTGGGCCCGGCGCTCGGCCAGCGGTGAGTCGCCCTCGTAGAGGTACTGCGCCACGTAGCCGAAGAGCAACGAGCGGGCGAACGGCGACGGGGCCGGGGTCTCCACCTCCACGACCCGGATCTGCCGGGACTCCACGCCCCGCATCAGCTCGACCAGGCCGGGCACGTCGAACACGTCCTGCAGGCACTCGCGCACGGCCTCCAGCACGATCGGGAACGAGCCGTACTGGCTGGCCACCGAGAGCAGCTGCGCCGAGCGCTGGCGCTGCGCCCAGAGCGGGGTACGCCGCCCCGGGTCACGGCGCGGCAGCAGCAGCGCCCGGGCGGCGCACTCGCGGAAGCGCGCGGCGAACAGCGCCGACCCGCCGACCTCGGCGGTGACGATCGGCTCGACCTCGTCCGGAGCCAGGACGGCGGTCTCGGCCCCCGCGGGCGGGGCGTTGCGCACCGGGCCGTCGTCCTCGAGCAGCGCAGCGGGAAGCACGTCCATGTCGGGCAGCCGCAGCACGATGCCGTCGTCGGCGTGCATGACCTGCACGTCCACGCCGTGCCGCTCCCGCATCCGCGCCGAGAGCGCGAGCGCCCACGGCGCGTGCACCTGCGCGCCGAAGGGGGAGTGCACGCAGACGCGCCAGTCGCCGAGCTCGTCGCGGAAGCGCTCGACCACGATCGTGCGGTCGTCCGGCACGTGGCCGGTCGCCGCGCGCTGCTCCTCGAGGTACGCCAGCAGGTTGCCCGCCGCGAGCTCGTCCAGCCCCGCCGCGGTGACCCGTGCGCGGGCGGCGTCGGCGTCGAGCCGGCCGACCTCCCGGATGAAGGCGCCGATCGCCCGCCCCAGCTCGACCGGGCGGCCGATCGCGTCACCGTGCCAGAACGGCAGCCGGCCGGGCTGGCCCGGGGCGGGGGAGACGAGCACCCGGTCGTGGGTGATGTCCTCGATGCGCCAGCTGCTCGAGCCCAGCGTGAAGACGTCGCCGACGCGGGACTCGTACACCATCTCCTCGTCGAGCTCGCCGACGCGCCGAGCCGGGCCCTCGCCGCCGGCGAGGAAGACGCCGAACAGCCCGCGGTCCGGGATCGTGCCGCCGCTGGTGACCGCGAGCCGCTGTGCGCCGGGGCGGCCGGTGACGGTGCCGGCGGTGCGGTCCCACACCACGCGCGGGCGCAGCTCGGCGAACTCGTCGCTGGGGTAGCGGCCGGACAGCATGTCGAGCACCGCGTCGAAGGCCGATGCGGGCAGCTCCGCGAACGGGGCGGCGCGGCGTACGAGGTCGAGCAGCTCGGTGACGTCCCAGGTGTCCAGCGCGCACATGGCGACGATCTGCTGGGCCAGGACGTCGAGCGGGTTGCGCGGGATGCGCAGCGCCTCGATGTCGCCGGACACCATCCGCTCGGCGACGACGGCGGTCTGCACCAGGTCGCCCCGGTACTTCGGGAAGATCACTCCCTTGCTGACCGCGCCGACCTGGTGGCCTGCCCGTCCCACGCGCTGCAGCCCGCTGGACACCGAGGGCGGGGACTCGACCTGGACCACGAGGTCGACCGCGCCCATGTCGATGCCCAGCTCGAGGCTGCTGGTGGCGACCACCGCCGGGAGCCGGCCCTCCTTGAGCGCCTCCTCGGTCAGCGCGCGCTGCTCGCGGCTGACCGAGCCGTGGTGCGCGCGGGCGATCTCCACGTCGACGCCGCGGGACGCGCCGGCGTTCGCCATGATCTCGGCCGGCCGCAGCTCACCTGCCGCGGGCAGCTCCTCCCCGGACCTGCGCTCCCAGGCGATCTCGTTGAGCCGGGCCGTGAGCCGCTCGGCCAGCCGGCGCGAGTTGGCGAACACGATGGTCGACCGGTGCGCCTCGACCAGGTCGACGATGCGCTCCTCGACGTGCGGCCAGATGGAGGCCCGTCGCTCGGCGCCAGCCGCCGACCCGGAGTGCTCCTGCACCGTCTCGGCGAGGTCGGCCATGTCCTCGACCGGCACCACGACGTCGAGCTCGAACCGCTTGGAGCTCTGCGGGCGCACCACCGTGGGGGTGCGGCGCCCCCCGAGGAACCGCGCGACCTCCTCGATGGGGCGGACGGTCGCCGACAGGCCGACCCGCTGGGCCGGGCGGTCGAGCATCGCGTCCAGCCGCTCCAGGGACAGCGCCAGGTGCGCGCCGCGCTTCGTGCCCGCGACCGCGTGCACCTCGTCGACGATGACGCACTCGACGCCGGCGAGCGCCTCGCGCGCGCGGCTCGTGAGGATGAGGAAGAGCGACTCCGGCGTCGTGATGAGGATGTCCGGCGGGCGGCGCCCGAACGCGCGGCGCTCCTCGGCGGGGGTGTCCCCCGAGCGCACCCCGACCCGGATGTCCGGCTCGTCCAGGCCCAGCCGGACGGCCGCCTGCCGGATCCCGGTGAGCGGGGCGCGCAGGTTGCGCTCCACGTCGACGGCGAGGGCCTTCAGCGGCGAGACGTAGAGCACCCGGCACCGCTTGAGCGGCTCGTCGGGAACGGGCGCGGCAGCGATGCGGTCGAGCGACCAGAGAAAGGCCGCCAGCGTCTTGCCGGACCCGGTCGGCGCGACGACGAGCGCGTCCTTGCCCCCGCTGACCGCCTCCCAGGCCCCGGCCTGGGCCGCGGTGGGGGCGGCGAAGGCACCGGTGAACCAGGCGCGGGTCGCTTCCGAGAACCGTGCGAGCACGTCCTCGGGGCCCTGCGCGGCCGCCTTCTTCCGGGTCACCCGGCCAGCATGCCCCGCACCACCGACAACGGCCCCTCGACCGGGGTGCCGGCTCGCTCTGGGCGTAGCGCCCGTGCCTGTTTGCCGGGGGCAGGCATGCTGGACGGGTGCGGATGACGGAGTTCCGGGAGCGGATGGTCGAGGCCTTCGGCGCGGCCCAGGCCGGCTGGCTGGCGCGCGACCACGTCTTCGCCGGGCTCGGGCAGCGGACCGTCGACGAGGCGCTCGAGCAGGGCGAGGACGCCAAGGACGTGTGGCGCGTCGTGCACACCGAGATGCGGCTTCCGCCGCGCCTGCGCTGACCTCGCTGCCCCGGCGGGTCAGCGCGTGACGTCCGGTGCGGACGGTGTGGACGGGCTCGCGGGCGCGCCGCCGGCCGGAGGCTCCAGCTCCAGCCGCATGAACACGTCCGCCCGGGCGTACGGCATGTGCAGTGTCTGCGCCGGAACGTGGACGAAGCCGAACGACTCGTACAGGTGCACCGCCGGCGCGAGCTTGGTGGAGCTGCCGAGGAACAGCGACGTCGCCCCGAGCGCGCGGGCGCGCTCCACGGCCGCTGCGATGACGTGCCGGCCGATGCCCCGGCCACGCCGCGCGGGCGCGACCGCCATCTTCGACAGCTCGTAGACCCCGTCGCCGGCGGGCCGCAGCGCGACACAGCCCACGACCTCACCGTCCAGCTCGGCCACGAGCACCTCGCCCCCGGGCTCCACGATGACGCCGAAGGGGTCGTCGAGCTGGCGCCGGTCCTCGGGCTCGATCGTGAAGTACCGGCTGATCCACTCCTCGTTCAGGGAGCGGAAGGCCGCGGCGTCCGCCTCGGTCTGCAGGGGGCGGGTCGAGATCTCCATGCCTCCATGACATCCGGCGCAGCTGCGGGACGTCCAGGATCTTGTTCGTCTCGAGTGAGACGCTGCGCATATGGACATCGAGCTTCGCCACCTGCGCTACTTCGTCGCCGTGGCGGAGGAGCTGCACTTCGGCCGGGCGGCACGACGGCTGCACATGGCCCAGCCGCCGCTGTCGCAGGCCGTCCGTCGGCTCGAGGAGATCGTGGGGTGCGCGCTGCTGGCCCGCAGCTCGCGGTCGGTACGCCTCACGCCCGCCGGCGAGGCGTTCCTCGACCGCGCCCGCCGGACGCTGCGCAACGTCGAGCGCGACGTGCACGAGGCTCGCAGCATCGGGCGCGGCGAGACCGGCGTGCTGAACGTGGGCTACGTCGGGTCCGTCATGATGACGCTGCTGCCGGACGTCCTGCGCCGCAGCCTCGAGGCCAGTCCGGGCGTCCAGCTGCGACTGCACGAGTCCTTCACGTCACGGGTGGTGGAGGGGCTGCTCGACGGCACCGTCGACGTCGGCGTCGTCCGTGACGTCGAGCCCGTCCCGGGCCTGGTGGCGGCACCCCTGCACCGGGAGCCCTTCGTCGCCGTGGTCGGCGCGGGGCATCCCGCGGCCGCCGCCCCGTCCGCCTCGGTCAGCGCGCTGCGCGACGACGCCTTCGTCCTCCCGCCGCGCAGCGCCGGGGCGCGGGCCTACGAGAAGCCGATGAGCATCTGCGAGGAGCACGGCTTCCGTCCGGTCGCCGCCCACGAGGCGACGCACTGGCTGACCATCCTGCGGCTCGTCGGCGCCGGGCTCGGGGTCACGATCGCCCCCGACTGCGTGCGCACCATCGCCGGCCCGGAGGTCCGCTGCCTGGCCCTGCCGGAGTCCCGGGTCTCCAGCGAGGTCGCGCTCGTGCACCGGGAGGGGGAGTCACGGCCGATGGTCGGCGCCTTCGAGCGCGTCGCGGCGGCCGGCGCGCAGGCGCTCGGCGACGGGTGAGGAGCCGTCGCGGCCGGGCGGCGTGTCTGCCTGGCGATCGAACACGTGTTCGGGTTCACTGGATGCGCTCGGGCTCCCGCTCGGGCGCGGCTCCGCCGGCCGCCCGCTGCACGGGAGCCGGCACCCCAGCCGGCCGTCCACAGGGGGCGCCGGGGCGCGGTCTGTCCACAGCTCGCACTCGCCCAGCCTGCGTTGTCGGTGGTCGGCCCTAGCGTCTGGAGACGTGGCTAAGACGATGGCTCGACCCGGGAGGACCCCCATGGCACCAGCAGCAGACCGCGGAGCCGATCGCGGCAAGGCACTCGACGCGGCGCTCGGCCAGATCGAGCGCCAGTTCGGCAAGGGCTCGGTCATGCGCCTCGGCGACGAGGGCCGCGCGCCCGTCGAGGTCGTCCCGACCGGCGCGATCGCGCTGGACGTGGCCCTCGGCATCGGTGGGCTGCCGCGCGGCCGCATCGTCGAGGTCTACGGCCCGGAGTCCTCGGGCAAGACGACCGTCGCCCTGCACGCGGTGGCCAACGCCCAGCGCGCGGGCGGCATCGCGGCCTTCATCGACGCCGAGCACGCGCTCGACCCGGAGTACGCGAAGAAGCTCGGCGTCGACACCGACGCGCTGCTGGTCTCCCAGCCCGACACCGGTGAGCAGGCGCTCGAGATCGCCGACATGCTCGTCCGGTCCGGGGCGCTCGACATCATCGTCATCGACTCGGTCGCCGCGCTCGTGCCGCGCGCCGAGATCGAGGGCGAGATGGGCGACTCGCACGTCGGCCTGCAGGCACGTCTCATGAGCCAGGCGCTGCGCAAGATCACCGGTGCGCTCAACTCCACCGGCACGACCGCGATCTTCATCAACCAGCTGCGCGAGAAGATCGGCGTGTTCTTCGGCAGCCCGGAGACGACCACCGGTGGCAAGGCGCTCAAGTTCTACGCGTCGATCCGCCTGGACGTGCGGCGCATCGAGACGCTCAAGGACGGCGCGGAGCCGGTCGGCAACCGCACCCGGGTCAAGGTCGTGAAGAACAAGATGGCCCCGCCGTTCAAGCAGGCCGAGTTCGACATCCTCTACGGCATCGGCATCAGCCGGGAGGGCGGCCTCATCGACATGGGCGTCGAGCAGGGCTTCGTCCGCAAGTCCGGCGCTTGGTACACCTACGAGGGCGACCAGCTCGGGCAGGGCAAGGAGAACGCCCGCGCGTTCCTGCGCGACAACCCCGACCTGGCCGACGAGATCGAGAAGAAGATCAAGGAGAAGCTCGGCGTCGGGCCGCGCGTCGACGCGCCCGCCGAGGCCGTCGTGCCCGAGGTCGACTTCTGACTGGGGCGCGCGCGACGCACCGCCGACGGGGGGCGGGCCGGCACCAGCAGGAGCCGGCCCCCGACTCCCCGGCCGTCGATGGGCCGGAGGCGGACCCGGTCTCCGTCGCCCGCAAGGTCGTCCTCGACCAGCTCGCGGCGGCGCCCCGTACGCGGGCGCAGCTCGAGGCGGCGCTGGCCAGGCGTGACGTCCCGGAGGCCGCCGGCCGGGAGGTGCTCGACCGGTTCACCGAGCTCGGCTACATCGACGACGCCGCCTTCGCCCGGGCCTGGGTGACGAGCCGCTCGGCCGGGCGCGGGCTCGGCCGCCGGGCGCTGGCCGAGGAGCTGCGCACGCGCGGGGTGGCGGACGAGGCCGTGACGGCCGCGTTCGACGAGCTCGACCCCGAGGCCGCCGACGACGCGGTCCGCCGGCTGGTCGCGCGCAAGCTCGCCGGCACCCGCGGCCTCGACCCCGACGTACGCCTCCGCCGGGTCGTGGGGATGCTCGCCCGCAAGGGGCACCCGCCGGGCCTCGCCCTGCGGCTCGCCCGTGAGGGCCTCGCCGCGGAGGGCGCGGACCTCGTCGACGGAGAGGGCATGAGGACGGACGGACCCGAGGCGGAGGACTGACCCGGCGGGCGGGAGTCGCTGCCGGGGCCGGCACGCCCCGTGGAGGACGTGACCACGCAGAGCGGTACGTCCTACCGCAACCTTTCCGTGACCCGGCGTACCGTGGTCCCTCACGTTGGCCGCCGGGGCCGCACAGGGACGGGGGACGGCTGTGGTGGACAGCGACGTCGCGCTCGGTGTCTACGCAGTGCTCACCCTCGCCGCGCTGGTGACCCTCGGGATGCTCGTGCTGCGCGGGCGCGCGTCCGACCGGAGCGCCGCGCACCTGCTGGCCGAGGCGCAGGCCGAGGCGGCGCAGGTACGCGCCCGCGCCGAGGCCGACGTCGCGGCCAAGCTCGCCCTCGCCGAGTCGACGGCCGCCGCCGCGGCGCGTGACCGGCAGGCGACCGAGGAGCACGCGAAGGCGGCCCGCGAGGACCTGCGCCGCCAGCGCGACGACCTCGAGCGCCGCTCCGCGCGGCTGCACGAGCGCGAGGAACGGCTGGAACGGGCGCTGGAGTCGGCCGAGGCCCGTGAGCGGGCGCTGCGCGCCCTGGAGAGCGAGCTGGCGGCCCGCGAGGAGGCGCTGCGCGACGTCGCCGAGGAGCGCCAGCGCATCCTCGAGCGGGCGGCGGGGCTGACCGCGGAGCAGGCCCGCGCCCAGATCGTGGCCGGCGCCGAGCAGCGGGCCAAGCGCGACGCCGTCATCCGGGTGCGCGAGATCGAACGGGTGGCGCAGGAGGAGGGCGACGCGCGCGCCCGCGAGGTCATCACCTCGGCCATCCAGCGGGTCGCCACGGAGCAGACCACGGAGGCCGTGGTCACCGTCCTCCACCTGCCCAGCGACGACATGAAGGGCCGGATCATCGGCCGCGAGGGGCGCAACATCCGCGCCTTCGAGGCGGCGACCGGCGTC
The DNA here is from genome assembly GCF_011250645.1 of Motilibacter aurantiacus. Taxonomy (NCBI): domain Bacteria; kingdom Bacillati; phylum Actinomycetota; class Actinomycetes; order Motilibacterales; family Motilibacteraceae; genus Motilibacter; species Motilibacter aurantiacus. The sequence goes on along the minus strand of NZ_JAANNO010000002.1, from coordinate 170,256 downwards.
AACCTCATCGTCGACGACACCCCCGAGGCCGTGCTGCTGTCGAGCTTCGACCCGGTACGCCGGGAGGTGGCCCGGACCGCGCTCGAGGCGCTGGTGCTCGACGGCCGCATCCAGCCCCACCGCATCGAGGAGTCCGTGGAGCGGGCGCAGCGCGACGTCGACGCACGCTGCCTGCGGGCGGCCGAGGACGCCGTCGTCTCGGTCGGCGTGCACGACCTGCACCCCGAGCTCGTCACGATCCTCGGCCGGCTGCACTACCGCACGTCCTACGGCCAGAACGTCCTCAAGCACCTCGTGGAGAGCGCTCACCTGGCCGGGCTGATGGCCGCCGAGCTGGGCCTGGACCCGGGCCTGCTGCGCCGCTGCGCTTTTCTGCACGACATCGGCAAGGCCCTCACGCACGAGAGCCTCGGCAGTCATGCCCTCGTCGGCGCCGACCTCGCCCGCAAGTACGGCGAGGAGCCCGACGTCGTGCACGCGATCGAGGCGCACCACAACGAGGTCGAGCCGCGCACGGTGGAGGCCGTCCTCGTCCAGGCGGCGGACGCCGTCAGCGGCGGCCGCCCCGGCGCCCGGCGCGAGCCGCTCGACGCCTACGTCAAGCGCATGGAGCGGCTGGAGGAGATCGCCGCCGGCCGCGACGGCGTGGAGAAGGTCTATGCCATGCAGGCCGGCCGCGAGCTGCGCGTCATGGTGCTGCCGGACCGGATCGACGACATCCAGGCCCAGGTCCTGGCCCGCGAGATCGCCAAGCAGATCGAGGACGAGCTGACCTACCCCGGCCAGATCCGGGTCGTCGTCGTGCGCGAGAGCCGCGCCACCGAGGTCGCCCGCTGACAGCGACGAGGCCCTCCCGCCCCGACCGGTAGGTCGGCGGCGGAAGGGCCTCGGGTCGGTCCAGGAGCGGGGTCAGGCCCCCGCGTCGGGCTCGCCGGCACCCATCTGCACCGCCTTGCCCGCCGTCCGGCGCCGCCCGCGCTCGCGGTTGCGCCGCTCCAGCCACGTCGCGAACAGCGACAGCGCCAGGCAGATCGCGATGTACACGGCCCCGACGACGAGCGCGACCGGGATGGTCGGGAACTCGAAGCGCTGCGCGCTGGCCAGCTGGCGCGCCTCGGTGAGCAGCTCGCGGTAGGTGATGAGGAAGCCGAGCGCGGTGTCCTTGAGCAGGACGACGACCTGGCTGATGATCGCCGGCAGCATCGCCCGGACCGCCTGCGGCAGCAGGATCATGCGCAGCACCTGGGATTTGCGCAGGCCGATCGCGTACGCCGCCTCGGACTGCCCGCGCGGCACGGCCTCCAGCCCGGCGCGGAAGACCTCGGCCAGGACCGAGCCGTTGTAGACAGTCAGCGCTGCGACCACGGACCAGAACGTCGAGGCCGACCCGGCGTTGGCGAGGGTGCCGTAGTAGATCAGGAAGATCATGACGACGACCGGCAGCGCCCGGAAGAGCTCGACGACGAGCCCGGCCGGCACCCGGACCCACGCCCGGTCCGAGAGCCGGGCGAAGGCGAACACGATGCCGAAGGCGAGGGCGAGGACGGCGCCGGTCGCCGCGGCCTTGAGCGTGTTGCCGAGCCCGCTGAGCAGCGTCCGCTGGACCTGCTCGTACTGGAAGATCGACCACTTGCGGCCGGAGAACTGCCCGGTCTGCTGCAGCTTCCAGACCACGTAGGCCAGGGCCGCCGCCACGAGGACCGTGGTCAGGAGCCCGTAGAGCCGGTAGCGCGACTTGGCGCGCGGGCCGGCCGCGTCGTACAGGACGGTGCTCATCGCGACCGCACCACCTTCCGCTCGAGCCGGCGTTGGGTCAGCGACAGCGGCAGCACGACGATGATGAAGCCGACCGCCACCCAGATCATCGCGTCGAAGGCGGGATAGCCCCGCTCGTTGAGAGTGGCGCCGATGGCGCCCGCCTCCATGACGCCGAAGCCGGAGGCGATCGTCGTGTTCTTGGCCAGCGCGATGATCACGCTCATCAGCGGCGGGACTGCGTTGCGCAGCGCCTGCGGCAGGACGACCTCGCGCAGCGTCTGCCCGAAGGTCATGCCGATGGCGCGTGCCGCCTCGGCCTGCCCGAGCGGCACGGTGTTGATGCCGGAGCGGACCGCCTCGCAGACGAAGGCCGAGGTGTACGACGACAGCGCGATGACCGCGAAGGCGAAGTAGCTGAACCGGATGTCGAGCCGCGGGAAGCCGAACGCGACGAAGAAGAACACGAACGTCAGCGGGGTGTTGCGCAGCAGCGTGACGTACACCGTCCCGGCCGCGCGCAGCGCGGGGACCGGTGACACACGCATGGCGCCCAGCAGCGTGCCCGCCACGAGCGCGATGGCTCCCGAGATGATCAGGAGCACGACCGTGGTGCGGAACGCCTCGATGAACAGGTCCCAGTTGTCGGTGAGGGTCTCCAGCACCGGGCGGCTCCTCTCGCGAAGCTATGGCCGAAATGGCCTACACAGAAGCGTTCTTCGCGCCATAGGGCGGGCCCACCTCCGTCAAGAGGTGGGCCCGCCCGTGGACGCCTCGCAGCTGCTGAGGGGTCAGTAGCGCTCGAGTGCCGGCGGCGTCGCCGTGGAGCCGGACTGGCCGAGCGTGGCGTCGTAGGCGCGCTGCCACTCCCCGGACGTCTCCATCTCCTCGAGGATGTCGTTGATCTTGTCGCGCAGGACCTTGTCGTCCTTCGCGAGCCCGACGCCGTACTTCTCCTCGCTGAACGGCGCGCCGACGACCTTGAGCTCGTCGGGCTGCTGGGCCGCGTAGCCGAGCAGGATGGCGTCGTCGGTGGTGATGGCGTCGACCTGGCCCGCGAGCATCTGCTCGACGCACTGGGAGTACTTCTGGAACTCGATCGTCTTGGCCCCCGCGTACTCCTCGCGGATCCGCTGCAGCGGGGTGGAGCCGGTGACGGAGCAGACGGTCTTGCCGTCGAGGGAGTCCGGGCCGGTGATCGAGGTGTCGTCCTTGCGGACGAGCAGGTCCTGGCCGGCGATGAAGTACGGGCCGGCGAAGGAGACCTGCTCCTTGCGCTTGTCGGTGATCGAGTAGGTGCCGACGTAGTAGTCGATCTGCCCGCCCTGGATCGCCGTCTCGCGGTTGGCCGAGGGGATAGCGGTGAACTCGATCTTGTCCTCGCCGAACCCGAGCTTGGAGGCGATGTACTTGGCGACGGAGATGTCGAAGCCGGAGTACTCGCCGGTCGTCGGGTCCTTGAAGCCCAGGTTCGGCTGGTCCTCCTTGACGCCGATGACGACCTTGCCGGCGGCGGTCATCTTGTCGAACGTCGGCGAGCCCTCGAGGGTCACGCCCGTGGCGGCCGAGGGCGCCGGCGCCGCGGCGCCGCCCTCGTCCTCCTCGGAGTCCTTGCCGCAGGCCGAGAGGGCCAGCGCGCTCGCGATGGCCAGGACGGCCATTCTGCGCATCCGCATGGTGTGGTGCCTCCTACGTCGAGGCGGGCGCACGGCCCGCCGGCGAGGGTCAGTGAGTGAGGATCTTCGAGAGGAAGTCGCGTGCCCGGTCCGACCGGGGGGAGGTGAAGAACTCTTCCGGTGGCGCTTCCTCGACGATGCGCCCGGCGTCCATGAAGACGACCCGGTTGGCCGCCCGGCGGGCGAAGCCCATCTCGTGGGTGACCACGATCATGGTCATGCCCTCGCGGGCGAGGCTGGTCATGACGTCCAGGACCTCGTTGACCATCTCGGGGTCCAGCGCCGAGGTGGGCTCGTCGAAGAGCATCACCTTCGGCTCCATGGCCAGGGCCCGTGCGATCGCCACACGCTGTTGCTGGCCGCCCGAGAGCTGCGTCGGGTACTTGTCGGCCTGGTCGGCCACCCCGACGCGCTTGAGCAGCTCCCGCCCCCGCCGCTCTGCCTCCTCCTGCTTGCGCCGCCGCACCTTGACCGGCCCGAGCGTCACGTTCTGCAGGACCGTCTTGTGCGGGAAGAGGTTGAACGACTGGAAGACCATGCCGACGTCGCTGCGCAGCCGGGCGAGCTCCTTGCCCTCCTGCGGCAGCGGCCGCCCGTCGACCTCGATCGTGCCCTCGTCGATCGGCTCGAGCCGGTTGATGGTGCGGCAGAGGGTCGACTTGCCGGAGCCCGACGGCCCGATGACCACGACCACCTCCCCGGGCTGCACGGACAGCTCGATGTCCTTGAGGACGTGGAGCGCGCCGAAGTGCTTCTGCACCCCGCGAAGCGTCACGAGGGGCGGCGCGCCGGGCACCACGGTGGGCTCCTTCTCGAGCGCCGTCATCGCACGCTGCTTTGTCCGCTCAGCATGCTGACGGACGCTAAGCCCGGCTATACGCTCCTGTCACCTGTTTGAGCCGAACTTGAGGTGGCGTGTTGCGGGTGCTGGTGGTGGAGGACGACGACCGTGTCGCCGGAGCGCTGTGCAGCGTCCTCGCCCGGCACGGGTTCGAGGTCCGGCGGGCCTGCAACGGCGAGCAGGCGCTCGGCGCCGGCACCGACACCGACGTCGTGCTGCTCGACCTCGGGCTGCCCGACGTCGACGGCTTCGTGGTGGGGGAGCGGCTGCGCCACCGCAGCGACGTGCCGATCATCATGGTGACCGCGCGGTCCGAGGTCGCCGACCGGCTGCGGGGGCTCTCGATCGGCGCCGACGACTACCTGTCCAAGCCGTACGACCTGCGCGAGCTGATCGCCCGCATCCACGCGGTCACCCGGCGGGCGCAGCACGCGGCCGTCCCGACGCCGCGCGCCGCGACGGTCACCCTCGGTGGCGGGATCGTCCTCGACTTCGACGCGCGCACGGTCAGCGTCGATGGGCGCGACGTGCTCCTCACCCGCAAGGAGTTCGAGGTGCTGGCCGTGCTGGCCCGCACTCCCGGCATCGCCGTGCGCCGCGAGCAGCTCATGGGCGCGGTGTGGAACACCAGCTGGAAGGGGACCGAGCGGACGCTGGAGGTGCACGTGGCCTCGCTGCGGGCCAAGCTCGGCGTCCCGGAGGCCATCGTCACGGTCCGCGGGGTCGGCTACCGCGTGCTGGCCTGACCCGGCTCCACGGTGCGCGCCCGGCTCCTGGCGGTCCTGCTGGCTCTGCTGGCCGGCGCCCTCGTCGTGCCCTGCGTGGCGCTCGGTCGCAGTCTCGCGCACAACGCGCTGCAGGCGGTGTTCCTCGACCGCTCGTACGACGTGGCCCGCGTGGTCAGCCTGGCCCGGGAGGCTCGCACGCCCGCCGACGCCCGGGCGCTCGCGGCCGACCTGCAGCGCTACGAGCAGGTGTACGCGGGGACGATCGCCGTCGTCGACCCGGCCGGGCGCGTGGCGATCGGCTCCGCGCCCGGCACGGTGCTCGACGCCGAGGTGGCCCGGCCGGCGCTGGACGCCGCGCTGTCCGGACGCACGTCGGCGGGGGTCGGCTTCCGCTGGCCGTGGGACGACCGTCCGATCGTGGTGGCCTCCCCGGTCATCGACGCGGGCGACACGGTGGGCGCAGTCGTCGTCGTGGCCCCGACCGGCCGGGCCGACGCCGCGGTGCTGCGCTCGTGGGCCGCGCTGGCCGCGGGGGCGATCGCGGCGCTCGTCGTCGCCGTCGGGCTGGCGCTGGGGGCCGCCCGCTGGGTGCTGCGGCCGGTCGACGAGCTCGACGGGGTGGCGCACGCCATCGCGAACGGCCGGCTCGACGCGCGCACGCCGGCGCACGACGGCCCGCCCGAGCTGCGCCGGCTCGCGCTGGCGTTCAACGACATGGCCGACCACGTCGAGGCGTACGTCGAGCAGCAGCGGGCGTTCGTCGCGGACGCCTCGCACCAGCTGCGCAACCCGCTGAGCGCCCTGCTGCTGCGGATCGAGGGGCTCGGCCTCGAACTGCCCGAGGGGTGCCAGGAGGACCTCGAGCAGGCCCGCGACGAGGGGCGCCGGCTCACCGTGCTGCTCGACGACCTGCTGGCGCTGGCCCGAGCCGAACGCTCCGTCGCGGCGCCCGAGCCGGTCGCGCTCGCGCCGCTGGTCGCGGCCCGGGCCGACTGCTGGCAGGTCGTCGCGGACTCCCGCGAGCTGGGCATCGACGTGCGGACGCAGGCCGACGCGTACGCCGTGCTCGACCCGACCGCCTTCGCCAGTGCGCTCGACGCCGTCATCGACAACGCGCTGAAGTTCAGCCCCGCGGGCGCGACGGTGACGCTGCGGGTGGAGTGCGCGGGCGGCCGGTGCGGGGTCGCCGTCCTCGACGAGGGCCCGGGGCTCGCGGCGGACGAGGTCGGGCGGGCGACCGACCGGTTCTGGCGCAGCCCGGGCCACCAGAACGTGCCGGGCTCCGGGCTCGGCCTCGCGATCGCGCGGGCCCTGCTCGAGCGGTCCGGCGGGCGGCTCACGGTGGCGAACCGGCCCGAGGGCGGGCTGGCCGTGACGGTCGACGCGCCGGCGGCGCCCGCCGTGCCCGGCCACCGCCGGTCGGTGGACGCGGCACCGGCCGGGGTGCTCGCAGCTCGGTCCCCAGCCGGGCCGGTCAGGCCTTGACCCGCCGGTAGTAGCGCTCGGCCCCCGCGTGCAGCGGGACCGGCTCGGTGAAGATCGCGGCGCCGCGGTCGAGCCGCGCGGCGAGCGGGACGTCGCGGGCGAGGTCGTCGCGCAGGTCGAACAGCAGCCGGGTCAGCCCCTCGACGAGCCCGGCAGGGGCGTCGGGCCGGGTCAGCAGGTAGTTCGCGATGGCGATGGTCTCGACCGGCTCGACCCCGCGGTAGGTCGCAGCGGGGGTGCGGGCGGTGCGGTAGGACGCCCCGTAGCGCTCGCGCAGCTGCTCGGCGGCGTCGCCGAGCGGGAGCAGCCGGATCGGCAGCGAGGCCGCCAGCTCGGTCACCCCGCCGCTGGGCAGGCCGCCGGACCAGAAGAAGGCGTCGAGCCTCCCGGCGCGCAGCGCGTCCGCCGAGTCGCTGAGGCTCAGGTGGCGCTCGCGCACGTCGTCCCGGCTGAGCCCCGCCGCGGCCAGCACCCGGTCGGCGATGACCTCGGTCCCGGAGCCCGGCGACCCGAGCGAGACGCGCTGGCCCACCAGGTCGCGCACCGACTGCGCGGGCGACGACGCCGGCACGACGAGGTGGACGTAGTCGTCGTAGATCCGGCCGAGCGCCTGCAGCGGCAGCGGCGCGGTGAAGGGCGGGCGGCCGCGGACGGCGTCGGCCGCGACGTCCGAGGCGCTGAACGCGACGGTGAACCGCCCGGCCACCAGCCCGCGGATGTTCTCGACCGAGCCGGTCGTGGGCTCCACGCGCGCGGACACCCCGTCCAGCTCGGACTCGGCGAGAGCGGCGACGGCCCGGCCGTACTCGAAGTAGACGCCCTTGACGCCCCCGGTGGCGATGACGAGCGCCCCGCCGGCCTCCGGGGACGAGGGGGGGACGAGCAGCCGGACCGCGAGCGCGAGCAGGGCGAGCGGCAGCAGCAGGAAGGCGGTGCGGCCGGGGTGGAGGCGCACGCCCCGCAGGGTGCGACGGAGCAGCCGGCGCGCCCCGGGCGCGGCACGCGGCGGCTCTGGCACGGGGCCGATCCTCTCAGCTTCCACCCTCAGGCTTTCCTCAGATTCGTGGGAGTCCGGATTTATCCGGTCTACCGTCCGCCCCAGCCTCTCGCTCCGGGCCGTCCTGGCCGACCGGAGGGGGAGGCGGCCCCTCGACGCCGCTGCCGATCCCCGCGCAGCGGCGCCGCCGTGTGGGCCTCATCGTGCTCCGCTCCGCCGACCGTCCGTGCCGTCCATCCACAGACCTGTTCCGGAGGAACCGTGCGACCTCGTGCCCTAGCCGTCTCCGCGCTCGCAACCACCCTGGCCGCCTCGGTCAGCACCGGCGTCGCCTACGGCGTCCGCAGTGCGGACACGCCGGCGCCCAGCTTCAGCGTCCCGTCCCTCGCCGCCCAGTACCCGACCCCGTTCGAGGCCAACGGGGCCACCAACTGGACGAGCCTTGCCGAGGAGCAGTCCTTCCTCTCCGCGCTCGACGCGGCGAGCCCGCGCACGAGCATCAGCCAGGTCGGCACGACCAAGCAGGGCCGGCCGATCCAGCTGGTGGAGATCAAGGGCACGCCCAAGAACAGCAGCATGAAGGACCACGCCACGGTCCTGTTCACCTGCCTGCAGCACGGCAACGAGCCCGCCGCCCGTGAGGGCTGCCTGGTCAAGCTGCGCGACCTCGCGCTGGCCGACGACCCCGCGGTCGTGAAGATGCTGCAGGACGTCACCGTGCTGTTCGTCCCGACCGTGAACCCGGACGGCCGGGCCGCCAACACCCGGGCCAACTCCGACGGGATCGACATCAACCGCGACCACCTCGAGCTCGAGAGCCTCGAGGCCCAGACGATCGCGAAGCTGTTCCGCGAGCGCAAGCCCGACCTCGTGCACGACACCCACGAGTACTCCAGCGCGCCGCGGACCGACATCACGTACATGTGGCCGCGCAACCGCAACGTGCACGAGGCCGTGCACGACTTGGCCCACGAGCTCAACGTCGAGTGGGTCGCGCCGAGCGTCGAGGCCGGCGGCTTCACCACGAACCAGTACGGCATCACGGTGAAGAACGGCAAGCAGGTCGCGCAGAGCGCCGGGGACGGTGACGAGCGCATCCTGCGCAACGCGACTGGCCTGCACCACGCGCTGGGCATCCTCGTCGAGTCCTACACCGCCAACCAGAACGCGGCCGAGCAGGCCGACCCGACGCTGAACCGCAAGCGGCGGGTGGAGACCCAGGCGCGGGCGATCGACGGCACGCTGGCCATGGTGGCGAAGAACCGCACCCGCCGCGACATCACCGCGGCCACGGACCTGTCGCGGGCCAGCGCCACCACGCGCTGGGCGAGCAACATCGACGCGTTCGCCTTCGCGGGCGCGGACAACGAGCTGCCGGCGACCAACGAGATCGCGCTCACCCCGCCCTGCGCGTACACCCTGACGGGCGCGCAGCTGGCCGAGGTTGGCGGCCTGCTCGAGCGGCACGGCGTCGCCGTGACCCCGCTGGAGAACGGCGGCGCCCGGGTCTCGATGGCCCAGGAGTCGGCCTCGGTCATCCCGCTGCTGCTCGACACGCGGGCGCTGTACTCCCCGGTCAACGCCACGGCGACGACCACCTGCACCACGCCCTGACGTCCCACCCCTGACCGGCCTCGGGGCCGGGAGCGCCGCCGTGGCGCTCCCGGCCCCGAGCCGTGTCACTGCCGGTCCAGCCCGCTCAGCGGTAGAGCGAGTTGAAGATGAGCTTGAACGTGCCGTGGGCCTGGGCGCGGTGCTGGGCGCGGAAGCCGAGCATCACGACCTGGCCCTCGCCGAGCGAGGCCTCGACGACCGCGGCCTTGCCCGCGACGAGCTCGCCGCCGATGGCGAAGCCGCTCCTCAGCAGCTCGTCGGCCGGGGCGTACGTCGCGACCGTGCGGACCGAGGGGTCGGTCGAGGTGAACGCGTGGCTCGCGTCGTAGAAGGCCGACGCGTCGGCCGGCATCCCGTACGCGACCGGGTGCGTGTTGTCGACGTCGATCCCGAGGACGGAGCCGGGGATGTTGAGCTCCTCGTCGTCCACGCCGGTCGTCACGTCGGTGACCGGGAGCCCGAAGGCCCGGATCGGCAGCTGCGAGGCCGTGTCGAACGTCAGCAGCGTCCCGCCCTGCTCGACGAAGGTGCGCAGGTTCTGCACGCCGGCCGCCGTCATGCCGCCGGTGTACTGCGCCGGCATCGCGTTGGCGGCGAGGCCGTTCTGCATGCTCGACAGCGTCGCGTCCGGCAGCACGATGACGTCGTAGCTCGCCCGCAGGTTGCCGGCGCGGACGGCGGCGTCGTGCAGCCGGGTGTAGTCCAGCTCGAAGTCCTCGAGCAGGTAGCGCGTCCAGCCCTCGTCCATGTTGCCGCCCCACGCGTGGTACAGCCCGACGCGCGGCTTCTCGACGACGGTGGTGCCACCGGGGTCCGTGGCGACGTTCGCCGTGGTCACGCCGAGCTCGCGCACCGCCGCGCGCAGCCGGCCGCGGGTGCCGCGGTCCTCCTCGACGAGGAAGGCCCCGGCCGGCCAGCTGCCGAGCGAGGTGGAGATCGGCGTCGGGACGCGGCGTACGGTCTCGCCGGCCTCGAGCATCCGGTTGACCACCGTGAAGGTCGCGTTGTCGCGCGGGTCGAGCGCCCAGGCGAAGCCCGGGTTGGCGTCGACGGTGCCCGGGGGCGGGACGGCCACGTCGACCGGCTCGGTGCGGATCCGCACGCCGCTGATGTCGCCCTCGATCTTGTCGACGTCGACGCCCATCTGGAACGACAGCGTGTAGCCGGTGATGTCGTACGGCGCGTCGATCGGCCCGCCCGGGCCGGTCCGCCGCAGCGGGTACTCCTGGGGGTTGAGCATGTCGGTCAGGTGCGCGCGGAAGGCCTGCGCGCCGCGGACGATCCAGCTGCCCCGCGGATAGGTCGTGTTGTTCAGCGTGAAGGCCCGGGTGGCGGCCTCGACCTCGATGCCGCCGTGGCGCAGCACGTTCACCAGTCGGGCGGCGGTGCCGGTGTCGGCCTGGTCGGCCGGGATGACGTAGAGCTCGTCGGAGCCGTCGGCGATGGCCTTCGACCCCATGGCCCAGATGTTGTAGAGGAACTCGTCGGGCTTCTCGCCCACGACGTCGAGCATCCCGAGCGTCGCGGACTCGATGTACGCGCAGCTGTCGGCCAGGTGCCACTCGCCGCCCAGGTAGGGGCTCGGGTAGAAGATCGACGGGATCCGCGTCGACTCCCCGTTGGCGAACGTCGCCGGGAAGTTGGCCGGGTTGTTCACCACCGGGTTCGGGTTGGCGTGCGCGGTCTCGGTGAGGATGCCGATCATGTTGTGGTAGTACGGCGTCGAGCGCAGCCCGCCGTTCCACCACATGTCGAACTGCACGTTGGACACCGCGCCGGCCTTGCCCTCGTCGTCGAGCCGGCGCGACATCGCGCTGCCGATGAGGTTGACGCCGCGCGTCACGCGCGGGTCGATGTTCGGGTTGACCGGGTCCTCGAACGGCGGGATGAAGATGCGCGCGGGGTTCGGGGCCGTCTGGTGGGCGTTGTGCATGACCTGCGGGTACCACTCGTTGAAGAGCTGGTTGCCGATGTTGCGCGTCTCGTCCAGGTTGAACATGTACCAGTCGCGGTTGTTGTCGTGCCCGGCGTAGTGCTGGTACAGCTCGGGCAGCCGCATCTCCCACGCCCGGCCGCGGTTCGCGGCGTACCAGTCGGCGAGGTAGGTCTGGCCGTCCGGGTTGATGCTCGGCACGACGATCGTGATCACGTTGTCGCGGATGCGGCGGACGTCGGCAGCCTCGGAGTTGGCCAGGTTGTACGCGAACCGCGGCGCCAGCTGGTGCGGGGCGATCTCGGTCGTGTGGATGCCGAAGTCGACCCAGGCGACGGCCTTGCCGTCGGAGGAGAGCGTCCTGGCCTCGGCCTCGTCGACGTCCTCGGCCCGGGCGAGCCGCTCCGCGGTCGCCTTGTGCTCGTCGATGTTCGCGAGGTTCTCCTCCGAGGAGATGATCGCCATCTGCTGACGGCGGCCCTCGGTGGTGGTCCCCACGTCGACGAGCTGGACGCGGTCGCTCGCGGCGTCGAGGGCGCGGAAGTACTCCATCGTCCGCTCGTACGTCGTGATCCGGTAGTCGGCGCAGGGAGCCCAGCCGATGACCGACTCCGGTGTCGGTAGGGGCTCCTCAGCGGTCGCGCCGACCGGGGTGAGGACGCCCGCGGCCAGCGTGAGCGTCAGGGGAACGGTGATCCTTCGTCGCACAAGAGCCTCCATTGGTTCTTATGACGGGACGAAGGGGACACAACGCCTGAAAGTCGCCCGAGGTCAATGTTCTTGAGGATTACTGGAGGTTTCCCTCGGCGTGTCGCTTGCGCAGCGGGGCGTGCCTGTGCCCACCCGTGGTGACCGGCTCGCCGCAGCGACCGGCCACGAGCCCACGATCAACCTGGCGACGGGGCCGGCCGGAGCCGCGCCGCGCCGTACCCTGGGGGATCGTGGCCCGGACGTACGAGGTGCGCACCTACGGGTGCCAGATGAACGTCCACGACTCCGAGCGCCATCTAGCGTGGAGGTTCATCCTACGAGGCCGGTAGCGAAGCGTCGAGTCACTGTGCGTAGCGGCAGTGACAGGAAGTTACAAGCCCTGCTCCCACATACGGATCACTGGCATCAGGCTGTTTGTCTGCATACTGTCGCTTTTGACAGTGTGGTCTTCGAAGATAATCTCTCCCGACTCGTCCCGGAAAAACGGTTGAGTCCAGGAGAGAACCCGGCCGTCTCTGCTGACAGCAGTGGCCCCCAAGGCCTCAATCCTGTCTGGACGCTCCCGCGCAGGGATTCCAGCAGTGTGCGCATTGTCAAGTAGAGCCATCCACGTCTCGCCAACTACCAGCACACTGTCGCCCCTTCGAAGCCTCACCTCGTCGGCAAGGTCCCTAAACGAGAGGTACTTGCCGTTCTGGTCCCCAAACATTAGCGCAACCACCGACACGACGCTGTCCCCGCGGAAGATCCAGCCGTAAGTGTGATGGTAGCCGTCCTTGCGGAGAACCTTCTGGCCATACTCGAAGACCGCCGGAAGACTTCTGATGGCGTCGCCTCTAATGTCTAGCGCTCCGTAGGGATCTTCCGTCGGTTTCGACTCAGCACTTATTCGCACGTGCGACTCTTCCAGTTCTGTTCCCGTCGCCAGCGCGACGTGTAGACGCCGGCTCCCGGGGACGTTGAGCATGCAGTCAGGCGATCCCCCGTCAGGTACACCCCCCGTCACGCACTCACGGGTCCGACCCGCCACATTGCATGAAGTGGCGCCACTATTCACGTGCGCTGCTGCCAGCAGGTGAGCGCACTGACCATACGCATGCGCAGTAGCTCGCAAGAGTTCTATGCCTGGCAACGCCTTGTCGATCCATTGGCGTTCGACGGTCAGCACGCCGGGCATCCCATTCCAACGCGTTCGCAGCAGCGCTAGTATCTCCTGGGTCGTCCTCCGGGGAGGCACGTCGAGAGTGACGACCACCTCGTTCAGCCAATCTAGGATCAGCGACGCTTTAGCCTGGCTAAGCAGTTCTAAGTCTGCCTCTTTCACGATCCGATTTCTCGACTTCTTGACCCACCTCATGAGTGCGTCGTCTGCAATAGCCTCAACCCAGGCGTTGTACCAGCCGAAGTCCGGGAAGCTGCTTTTCTGTTTTTGGACGAGCCAACTGACGTTTCGGAGATTCTGTATGAGATTGTTCAACTGCAGTCGAAAGTCATCGGGCGTCATGTACGCGTTCTCGAGCGCGTGCCATTGCACATGACAATCCAAGAGTCGCATGTGTGCGTGCTTGACAGGGCACTCTTGCATCGTCGGCGGCACCACCAAGCTCACAACCTCGCCGTTGTCTGATCTACCTGGCCATCCCCAACCGGCGCTGCCGCTGCCGTATAGACGTCGAGGCTGTGCGAGCGCAGCACGGCAGCTACGGTTGCCGGGTACCAGCGAACGCCGCCCTGGGCTGTGGGGACATGGTCTGCGTCTAGACCAGCGGCGATAGCGGTAAGCGTCGCCCCGCCGGCACGCTCCTCCACAATTCTTCTCACGACGGAAGCGGGGAGGCTCCTAGGGCGCCCCAGGCGTGCCCCTTGGGCCTTCTTCTGCTGCAGGGCAGCGCTAGTTCGATGCCCGATCAACTGCCGTTCGTACTGGGCAAAGCAGGCCATGACGTTGGCCATGAGTTGCCCGCTGGGTGTCGTGGTGTCTAGCGCCAGGTCTAGGACTACGAGTTGCCAACCCTCACGCCGAGCACGGTCCATCAGCGTGGCGAAGTCCAGGAGAGAGCGGGAGAGACGGTCCAGCTTGCTGACCACCAAGATTCCGGCGTCACCGCTGGCAAGGGCTGCCAGTGCCTCTCCGATGGCGGGACGTTGCAGGTTCTTCGCGCTGTAGCCGTCGTCCATGAGGAGATGAAGGTCGTGCCAACCGCGTCGCTGAGCCTCTGTCTCGATGACCGCGCGCTGGTCAGCTAGACCAAGGCCCGAAGCAGCCTGTTCCTCAGTGGAGACTCGCAGGTAACCAAGGACTCTCTCGGACCGCTTACGCATGTTCTCAGTTTATAGCAAAGGACCGTTTGCTACAACCAAGGTAGGAGCCGGACCGTGTGCACGTCTGGTCGGGTTCGACTCCGTATCAGGTCGAGTCCCGACAACAGACCTCCCACTTGGTTGCATGGATACGTTCTGTAGCCCAAGGAGGATCCTCAAATGGGCGCGCTAATTACCGACGGAGCAGGCATGAGGCAGCTATCAAGCATGCACGACCAACTTTAACATTCTCGCCGGCGGAAAGTAACTAACCAAAGGGGACAGCCACCTAATCGAATAGAAATCCAACCCGTGCGGGGTCATAGAGTCTCATCGAGGGATTTCCTTTACTCTGGGCAAGGGGTGAGAAGTAGCCTAACTTCTGTGGGTGGCGCGACAGACTCTCCAATGAAGAGTATGCTCTTCCTTTGCTCAGCGACATCCTCACCAGACGACGACCGTAGGGAGTCGTTGTGAGCGAAGCGAACCTACTCTACTTGCCCTCTCTTCTCTAGTTTGAGATACACCTCAATCCCCCCTCCCTCAGAACCAGTCAACAGACTGGGCTATGTTCTGAGGGACCTGCTCAATAGCGTGAGCCTCGGGGCATTACTTCCGAGAGGGCGGGGGGAACAACAGTAGATCGCTTTCCAGGCTGTTAGGCTTTCGTGTTACAGAGGTTGTATGTAACATGCGCTTCTTTCCGACACGTCAGCGGGTGTCACTCCCATATTCTCGCTACAGTGGCCCTAGTGGTATAGCCGAGTGCTGACGTGGAGGCTGTTGTACGTGGGTTAAGCCTACCCAGGTGCTCTTTCTTACAGTCCTTGCCCTTATGGACTAGCGTCTAATAGTGGGTACGCCTCCCGGCCAACCACGTTCAATCACCCAAAAAAAATCCCCCGGGAAGAGGTCAGGACCAGTAACCAATTCCGGGGGATCGCAAACTTGTAAGTCTCGGGTTCTCCTTGGTGACTGGTCCTCACTTCCGAACTAACTACTAGTATAGCACAGATGTCTCTCATGGGCGGAACTCAAATAAGCGGCTCCGGCGTCCACGTGTTACTACCTACCCTAACACACTCAGAGATATGAAGGAAGGGGCTGGACTTCCCTCCGCCCGTCAACTTGTACG
>NZ_JAANNO010000002.1:28178-155044 GCF_011250645.1 Motilibacter aurantiacus | reverse complement strand
GCTTGGCTTGGGGGACTCGCTTGGCTTGGGGGACTCGCTTGTACTCGAAGGAGGGGTAGTCGGCTTGGGCTCGTTCTTCTTGACAAGCTGCTCGCAGCCGGGGTACTTAGGCTCCTCCTTCTTTGTTGCTATGTCCATGAGGGTTCTCAACGAGTAGTCGTTGGTCGCTTCAACTCGGCAGGTTGTTCTGGACTCAACGTCATCGCCCTTGAAGGTCACTAGGGTGCGCCCTTCCTCTTTGAGCATCCGGAACCAATCACCGTCACTGATCACGTAGCCAACCACGTTCTCGTCCTTCACCCTGACAACTTCCGCCTTCCACCAAGGGTTTGCGGTTACCACCTGGAAAGCAAGAACGATGTATACGAGATTGCTTAGCTGGCTAACCACCTGACTGGAGTGCCCCAAGCTCTTCTTTAGGAGGATCGCCACGGACCACTTATCGCGCAGTAGCCACAAGATGCCTGAAACGATGAGCAGTAGACCCCAGTACCAGGTGACGATCTGCACAAGGAAAAGCAGCAGGGACAAGGAAAGACCCAACATGAGAGTCCGTACGTGTCCCGATGCCGTTGACAACCTACTGAGGTAGAACAAGTATCCGATTACGACAACTGGACCATTGACCGCGCTGTAGAGAGCAGCGATGGCCACGGCAAGGACGTCATCGGTGCCACTTAGAAGCGTGGTGGCCGTTCTTAGATCGCCGTTCGCGACCAGAAGTGCCCTAATTGCTACAAGCGCAGTCCATGTGAGGGTTATCACCCAAACAAGGTTCTCCCGAATAAACGCCTTCGGCGACAATGTTGGCTCACTCAATGCTGGCCCCCTTGACTAGTGGAAAGCTCTGGCCCGGGATGGTAACGGTTGAGTAGCTCGGAAGGCCCGGTTCCCGGACCTCGTGTGCTTGACAGGTCACTGTCCTAGGGTCGCTGGCATGGCTGCCGCTGACGACGCTTCCTGGTACGTAGATCACGGACCCTTGATCCTAGGGCTAGCAACACTGCTCGCCGCGAGCATCACCTTCGGAGCTGGCCTTCTGGGTCAATGGGTTAGACACAGATGGGAGGTGGAGGACGACAAGGAACGGCACAAGAGGGAGTTGGCAGAGAAGCGCCGGGAGGAGTTGAAGGACGCTTTCGTTCAGTACCTGGCCACACGGGCGCAGGTTAGGGAGTCAGTCACCAATGCGATCCGAGAACCACGGACGCAAGAAGGCGTTCCACGAGTACCAGATGAAATCATTGCTGGACTCAACTCACAACTTCTGACCTTCGTGTCTGCTGGTAACGTTCTGAAGCTGTTGCTGCCGAAAGTGACGAGTCACCTTGTTGACCACGATGGGAACCAGCTATCTGTCTGGTGTACGGCCAAGTTGGGCTTACCACCACTCGCGCCTGTCTATCCAGAGCCGAACTATATCTTCTCATTGGCATGGCGTTTGCTGAATGAGCCAGAGAAGAACCTGTCGTCATGGCTGGACAAAGTTAACAGCAAGATCTTGCCAGAGGATGAGAAGGCCCGCCCCAACGAAAAGGGCGGGCCTCCCCGTGACATCACCTAAGAGCCCCAGACTTCTCCGCCTGGCTCGTCAGCCGACTCGAACCGGAAGATGGCTCGAACGAGCTCATCGTTGCTACCAAAGTCGGCGTGCACCAATTCGAGCCCGTTCTTCTCGGCGTCGTTGAGGAGCGCCACCGTTGCTCCGTCTGGTGTTGTGTCCGCCCACGCTTGTCCCAGCAGTTGCTTAGCACGAAGTTTGAGGCTGTTATGACCATGCACTACGTACGGCATCAGCATTGCTCCCATCATCGTAGTCGAGCATGGAGACTAACACGCTACTCGAACAGGTCAGTGACAACTCGATCTATGTCGTCCTTGCTTACCTGAGCGTAGTAGCCGAGAGTTGTCTTCAAGTCCGCGTGACGCATCTGTCGGCGGGCAATCTCAGGGTTGATCCGTCTGTTCACGAGCATTGTCGCGTACCAGTGACTAAGCATGTGAGGGCTTAGCTCAATGCCTGCCTTCCTCCCATATCGGCGCAGAGACTCCCTGACACTGCCAGGCGTAATGATCGCGTCAGGAGCGGTTTCAATCCTGATGGCTAACCAATCAGGAATGACTACCTCACCAACGGTCTTAGCTGTTACAAGCTGCCCGTTGCTGTACCTCTGACGATGCACCTTTAGAACGTTTCCTCTAAGGTCTGTAGGACGTACGGCGCAAGACTCACCGACGCGTAGCCCTCCGTACATCATCAAGAGCCCCTGTAGCTCGAATGGAGAAAGCATGAGGGCAAAGCGCAGGCTATCTTCGTCCGGAAGGTCGTAGACCCTCGGTGATGCCTTGGGAATCTTCAATGACCCGATCCACGGTTGGTCACGGAACAGGGACCGAAGCGCCACCGTGTACTTCCGGCGAGTGTTCTGATTTGTCACAGCTAGTAACCGGGTGTGAAGCAACTGCAAGGTCAAGTCCTCCATCGAGACCTCCCACAGTCCCAGCAGGCGAACCGTCTGCAAGTAGGACTCGGAGGTAGACTGTCTGAGCAAACGGCTACTGAGAGTGACGAGGGCGAAGTCCCCTATGAGCACGGTCGAACCTCCACGGACCTACGAAGTCCGCACCTACGGGTGCCAGATGAACGTGCACGACAGCGAGCGCCTCTCCGGCCTGCTGGAGTCGGCGGGGTACGCCCGCGCCGCCGCGGGCGAGGACGCGGACGTCGTCGTCCTCAACACCTGCGCGGTCCGGGAGAACGCCGACAACAAGCTCTACGGCAACCTCGGCCACCTCGCGCCGCGCAAGGCGGCCGACCCGGACATGCAGATCGCGGTCGGCGGCTGCCTGGCGCAGAAGGACCGCGGCGAGATCGTCCGCCGCGCCCCCTGGGTGGACGTCGTCTTCGGCACGCACAACGTCGGCTCGCTGCCGGTCCTGCTCGAGCGCGCCCGGCACAACGCCGAGGCGCAGGTCGAGATCCTCGACAGCCTCGAGGTCTTCCCGTCGACGCTCCCGAGCCGGCGCGAGAGCGCGTACGCCGCCTGGGTCAGCGTCAGCGTCGGCTGCAACAACACGTGCACCTTCTGCATCGTCCCGGCGCTGCGCGGCAAGGAGAAGGACCGACGCCCGGGTGACATCCTCGCCGAGGTGGAGGCGCTCGTCGCCGAGGGCGTCATCGAGGTGACGCTGCTGGGGCAGAACGTGAACGCGTACGGCTCGGAGTTCGGTGACCGCTACGCCTTCGGCAAGCTGCTGCGCGCGTGCGGCGAGATCGACGGGCTCGAGCGCGTACGGTTCACCAGCCCTCACCCGCGCGACTTCACCGACGACGTGATCGCCGCGATGGCCGAGACGCCCAACGTGATGCCGAGCCTGCACATGCCGCTGCAGTCGGGCTCGGACGACGTGCTGAAGCGCATGCGCCGGTCCTACCGGCAGGAGCGCTACCTCGACATCGTGCGCAAGGTGCGGAGCGCGATGCCGGATGCCGCGATCACCACCGACATCATCGTCGGCTTCCCCGGCGAGACCGACGAGGACTTCGAGCAGACGCTCCACGTCGTCCGTGCGGCCCGCTTCTCCAGCGCGTTCACGTTCCAGTATTCCAAGCGGCCCGGCACGCCCGCCGCGGACATGGACGGGCAGGTGCCCAAGCAGGTCGTGCAGGAGCGCTACGACCGGCTCATCGCGCTGCAGGAGGACGTGTCCTGGAGCGAGAACAAGGCCCAGGTCGGCCGCACGATCGACGTGCTCGTCGCCGAGGGGGAGGGGCGCAAGGACGGGGCCACCCGCCGGCTGTCCGGCCGTGCCCCTGACAACCGGCTCGTCCACTTCGCTCCCGGGGACGAGACGCCGCGCCCCGGCGACATGGTCACCGTCGAGCTGACGTACGCCGCCCCGCACCACCTCGTGTCCGACGCCCCGGTCCGCGCGCTGCGCCGCACGAGGGCGGGCGACGCGTGGGAGGCGCGGCAGGCCGGCGCGAGCGTGCCGCGGTCCCGCTCGGTGGGGCTGGGCATGCCGAGCCTGGGCGTGCCCGCGCCGCTTCCGGCCGCGGTCGGCGGCTGCGCCGCGGGGTAGCCGCGCCCGACTCCGGGTAGCAGGGTCTCGACCAACGCAGGACGCGTTCCGGAAGGACTCCGCATGAGCGACAAGCCGAACCCGATCCAGATGCAGAAGTTCCTCGGCGGGGTGGACTACCCCGCCTCCAGGGACGACCTGGTCAAGCACGCCGAGGGCAAGGGCGCCGACGAGGACGTGCTCGAGGGCCTGCGCGCCATCGAGGACCGGACGTACGACGGCCCGAACGCGGTCAGCGCGGCGTTCAGCAAGTCCTGACCGCACACCACGCGCACCCCCAGCGCGTCGCTGACACGTGCCGATGTGGCGAGCTCTCCACAGGCCGGTGGGCCTGTGGAGAACTCGCCACATCTGCGTGATCGCGGTGGGGGAAGGTCAGGCGACGCCGTTGCGGTGCGCCCACACGGCGGCCGAGGTCCGGTCCATGACGCCGATCGCGGCGTAGACCCGCGTCAGGTGCGCCTTCACCGTCGCCTCGGTGATGCCGAGCTTGCGGCCGATCTGCTTGTTCGCCAGCCCCGCGGCGAGCAGCGAGAGCACCTCCCGCTCCCGCTCGGTCATCTCGACGGTGGGCCGGGTGGTGCGGGTGGTCAGCAGCGCGCGGGCGGCCTTGGGGTCGAGCGGCGACTCCCCGCGCGCGACCGCCGCGAGGCCGCGCACGACGTCCTGCGGGTCGCCGTCCTTGAGCAGGTAGCCGACCGCGCCCGCGTCGAGCGCGCCGACGACGCGCTCGCGCTCCACGAACGAGGTCAGCACGACCACCTGCGCGTCGGGCCGCTGCGCGAGGATGCGCCGGGTGGCCTCCACCCCGTCGACGCGCGGCATCGACAGGTCCATGAGCACCACGTCGGGCTGCAGGGCGGCGGCCATCGTGACGGCCTCGTCGCCGTCGGAGGCGGCCCCGACGACCTCGACGTCCGGCACCGCGGCCAGCAGCTGCTGCAGCCCGGCGCGGACGAGCGCGTGGTCGTCGGCGAGCAGGACCCGGATCACGCGGCCGGCACCTCCACCTCGACGACCCTCCCGCCCCCGTCCCGGCCGGAGACGGCGAAGCTGCCGTTGGCCCCGACGGCCAGGTCCTTCATCGTCCGCACCCCGAAGTGGCCCTCCGCGGCGACGTGCCCGCCGGGCAGCCCGACCCCGTCGTCGGCCAGCGTCACGATCACTCGTCCGGCGACCCGGCGCACGGTCACGTCGACCGAACTCGCGTGTGCATGTGCAGACACGTTGCGCAGGGCCTCGCGGGCGACGCGGTAGAGCAGCGACTCCACCTCCCAGGCGAGGTCGAGGTCGGCGGGCACGTCGAGTCGTACCTCGACCCCTTGCCCGGCGAGGGGAGCGGACAGGTCCGAGAGCGCCGCGCCGAGGCCCGAGGCCGCGAGCGAGGGCGGGTAGATGTCGACGAGCAGGCTGCGCAGTTCCTGAATCCCTTGTCTGGTCACCGTCGCGGCCGTGGCGACCGCCGGCCCCACGGCAGGGTCTGCGTAGGCCCGCGCCTGCACCGCCGACAGCCCGTAGCTCACGCTGACCAGGGTCTGCACCACGCCGTCGTGCAGGTCGCGCGCGATGCGCCGCCGCTCGTCGTCGGAGGCGTCGAGCGCACGCTGCAGCAGCAGCTCGCGCTCGCGCTGCCCGGCCTGCAGCCGCTTGACCAGGGTCCAGGCGAGCGGCAGCTGCAGCGCCTCCAGCAGCACCATGGCGAGCAGCAGCCCGGGCAGCACCTCGCGGAACGTCGTGGTCGCCTCGGCGGCGACCGAGCTGAACTCCTGGTACGTCTCCAGCAGCAGCGGGCGCCCCGAGGGCGTCTGGACCTGCTGGTAGACCTCGAGCAGCGGCCGGTCCTTGGGCTCGAAGCGGTTCTCCGGCTTGTCCAGGTCGCCGACCTCGGCCTCGACGCCGCCCTCGCGCAGCACCTCGAGCTCCTCCCCGTCGAAGCCGAAGCGGTCCCCGACGAGCCGGGAGTCGTCGGAGTAGACGACCGTGCCCGTCTCGTCCCACAGCTTGACCCGGACGATCGGCGCGCCGAGCACCCGCTCGCGGACGGCGGCGTCGAACCGGGCCACCTCGGCGGGCTCCCCGTCCGCGAGGCCGTCGGAGACGAGCGAGGCCACCGAGCGGGCGGCGATGCTCGACAGCTCGGCGGCGTCGTTCACCGCCTCGCGGGTGGCGACCCGCCGCAGCGCGAAGCCGGCGGCCAGCGCGAGCAGGAGCAGGGCCGCGAGCCCGGCGGCGACGAAGCGCAGCAGCAGCCGGCGTGGGACGGCCCGCGGCGGGCTGCCCGCGGCGGCGGGACGGAGAGCGGCCATCCGGGGATTGTGCGCGGCGGGCGCGCCGTCCGCGCGGGGAACGCGCTCTTCGGGGCGCCGCGGCCGCGGGAGCCGGCCGGCGGCGCGCCGGGCCGGCTCCCGCGTACCGCGCGGCATCAGGAGAACGCGGGGTCGGTGACGGGCAGCGAGCCGCGGACCCGGTTCTGCGCCTGGCAGTCCTGGACGCAGTCGGACGCGCCGGCCGAGAGCTCGACCGCGTCCTCGCCGAGGACGCCGCCCATGCGGCCGCCGGACGCGACCGACCAGGTGGACACGGTGTCGGTCTGGGAGAGCTTGGTCGCCACCTGCGGGCTGTCCTTGCCGCGGAAGTCGGTGCCGTTGCCGACGTTGATCTTCCCGGTGAACGGGTTGACGTAGTAGTACATCCCGGCCGCGAGCGTGTGGGTGACGAGCACGTTGCCCGCGCCCTCGGGCTCCATCTGGAAGATGCCGCCGGTGGCGCAGTCCTTGGCCTGGACCTTCATCTTCAGCTCCCCGGAGCCGCGGCGGCGCAGCTCGAGGTCGCTGTCGGAGAGCTTGACCTCCAGCTCGCCGGAGTCGACCGTGCGGCCGCCGAGCTCGGGGACCTTGCTCGCGAACACGGGGGTCCGCACACCGCCGGTCATGTCGGCCGGGTTCGCCGCGCCCGTGAGCGTGTAGTCGTACGTCGCGAACGTCGAGACGTTGACGTCGAACTCGACGTGCTTGCCCCGCACCTTCAGGGTGGAGCCGGGCGGCAGCTGGGCCGGCTTGACCTTCGTGCCGGAGCTGACCACGGCGCCGCTGGGCAGCGTGATGCGGAAGCCGCCGCCGGTGCAGCCGACGCTGGTGGCAGCGCCCGCCGACGAGGTGGGCAGGGTCAGCGCGGCGGCGGCGAGGCCGGCGGAGCCGAGGGCGATCAGGGTGCGGCGCAGGGGCATGAGGTCCTCCAGGGGAAGCGGGGCCGTCGACCGGCCCCGACACGGCCCACCCTGCGTGGCGGGCGGTCGGCGCCGACAGTGGCCGAGGGTCGTACGACCAACGGGCCGTCGCCCCTGGCCCGAGGCCGGCTCGCGGTGACGCCGCAGGCCCGGCGCCCCGGCCACCGCCCCGTTCGGGAGGACCCCGTGCACCCGCCGACCGCGTGCCGCAGAATCGTCCGGTGCTCGTCGCCGCCGCGGTCGTCCCGCACCCGCCCGCCCTCGTGCCGGAGGTGGCGGCGGGCGCGGCTGCCGAGCTCGCGGAGCTGCGCGCGGCGTGCGACCGGGCCGTCGCGGCGCTGGTCGCGGCGGGGCCCGACACCGTCGTGGTCGTGGCCGGCGCCCCGCGGACGGGGACGCTGCCCGCCACCGCGCGCGCGGACCTCACGCCGTACGGCCTCCCGCTGGTCCTCGGCGGTGGCCCCGGCCCGGAGCGCCTCCCGCTCGGCGCGGCGATCGCGACCTGGCTGCTGGACCGGGCCGGCTGGGCGGGCCGGCGCGAGCTGCTCGGCGTGGCGGCGGACGAGCCCCCGGCGGCCTGTCGCGACCTCGGCCGGCGCGCGGTCGCGGAGGGCCGGGTCGCCCTCCTCGTCGCCGGTGACGGCAGCGCCCGGCGCGAGGCGGCCTCGCCGCGCCGACCGGACCCGCGCGCCGTCCCGTTCGACGACGCCACCGCGCGTGCGCTGGGCAGCGCCGACGCGTCGGCGCTGCTGGCCGTCGGCCAGGACGACTCGGCGGCCCTGGCGGCGGGCGGCCGCGCTGCCTGGCAGGTGCTCGCTGGCGCGGCGGGGGAGCGGGCCTACGACGCCGAGCTCCTGCTCAGCACCGCTCCCTACGGAGTCTGCTACCACGTCGCCACATGGGCACTACAGATCGCTGAAGCAGACGTCGCGTGAAGGTCATTGCAGTAGTCGGCCCCACGGCGTCGGGGAAGACGGGGCTCGGCGTGCAGCTGGCGCAGGCCCTCGACGGCGAGGTCGTCAACGCGGACTCGATGCAGCTCTACCGCGGGCTGGACATCGGCACCGCGAAGGCGACTCGCGAGGAGCGGCAGGGCGTCCCGCACCACGTGCTCGACGTCTGGGACGTGACCGAGCCGGCGAGCGTGGCCGAGTACCAGCGGCTCGCCCGGCAGGCCGTCGCCGGCATCCAGGCGCGCGGCAGGACCGCCGTGCTCGTCGGCGGCTCCGGCCTGTACGTCCGGGCGGCGCTCGACGACATGGCCTTCCCCGGCACCGACGAGGCCGTGCGGGCCCGGCTCGAGGCCGAGCTCGCCGTCGTCGGCGCGCCGGCGCTGCACGCGCGGCTGGCCGAGCGCGACCCGGCCGCGGCGGCGGCGATCCTGCCCACCAACGGCCGCCGGGTCGTACGCGCCCTCGAGGTCGGCGAGATCACCGGCCGCGGGTTCGTGGCCGAGCTGCCCGACCCGACGTACGCCGTCCCCGCGGTGCAGATCGGGCTGCGGGTCCCGCGTCCCGAGCTCGACGAGCGCATCGCCCGGCGGGTCGACCTCATGTGGGAGCGCGGGCTGGTCGCCGAGGCCCGGGAGCTCTGCGGGCGAGGGCTGCGCGAGGGGCCGACGGCGGGACGCGCGCTCGGCTACGCCCAGGTGCTCCGCGTCCTCGACGGCGAGGCGGACGAGGAGTGGGCCCGGGAGGACACCGTGCGCACCACCCGTCGCTTCGCCCGGCGCCAGGAGTCGTGGTTCCGCCGCGACTCCCGCGTCCGCTGGCTGGACGCGGGCGCCGAGTCGTCCGGCGCGCTGCTCGGACACGCGCTGGCCGCCGTCGCCGATGAGTGAGCTGACAGCGGAACGTGACGGCGAGGTCACTCGAGACGCCCGGCGCAGGCATGGCCGACGGCGGCGACGGGGTATCCCCCGCACCATGCGCCGGTCCGCGCTCTCGCTCCACGTCCTCCTCCTCGGTGCGCTGTGCACCGGCCTCCTCGTCGTCCCGGCCCAGATGTCGGCCACGCTCGCGGGGCCGGGCCGGGACAACGTCGCCGAGGGGTACGGCGGCGGTGTCTCGTCCCCCGACGCCGACGCCACGCAGGCCGGGTCCGCGGCCCTCGCCTCCGGCGGCAACGCCACCGACGCCGCGCTCGCGGCCGCCGCGGTGCTCGCGGTGACCGAGCCGGACGCCGCCGGCCTCGGTGGGGGAGCGGTGCTGCTGCGCTACGACCCGGCGGGCGGCACGGTCGAGCGGATCGAGCGCTGCGAGCCGCTCGGCGCGGCCACCGCCTGGCAGGCGGCGGCACGCGCGTGGGGGACCGTGCCGCTCGCTGCGGCGCTCGAGCCGGCCCGGGCGCTGGCCAAGGGCCAGCTGGCGGGCGCGCTGGACGCCGTGGCGGCGCAGGGGCCGGCCGCGCTGCGCTCCGGCGCGCTTGGCAGCGCCGTCCGCCGCACGGCTGCGGACGCGGGGATCGCCCTGCCCCCGGCGGCCGCGGCGCTGCCCAGGGCTGCGGGCGCGCGGCTCTACGCGGGCCTCGACGTCTACGGCGGCGCGGCGGGGACGCTGGCCCGGCTGCCCGCGGGCCCGGGCAGCTCGCCGAGCGCGGAGGCGGTGGTCCGCCGCGTGCTGACGGCGACGCCGGACGGGGCCGAGGGCCCCGACGACGACGCCGTGGTCGGGGTGGTCGCGGCCGACCGCTGGGGCGGGGTGACGGCGGTCGCCCTCACCCTCGGGGCCCGCGGCGGCGCCGCACCCGTGTCGGGGGCGGGCTTCGCGCTCGGCGCCGCCACCACGGGTGGCTGCGGCACGGCTACGCCGACGATCGTGACCCACCGGGCCGACCCAATGGCCGCCTCCGGGGAGCTGCCGGCGACGGGGCAGACGGCGTACCTCGCCGCGGTCGGCACGGGGGGCACCGGGCGCCCGGGCAAGGGCGCGACCGCCGGGGTCGCCGCGGTCGTGTGCGGCCGGGTCGAGCGCGGGCTGCCGCTGGACGAGGCGCTGGAGGCCCCGCGCGGCGCGAGGGTGGGGTCGGGCGCGGTGGTCGTGGAGGCCGGGCTGGGCGCCGACGCGGCCCGCGGGCTCGGCCGGCTCGTGGCGAGCGCCGACGGCCCGGAGGCCGCCGCGCTGGTCGCCCTCGAGCTCAAGGACGACGGGCGGGTGCAGGCCGTCGCGGAGCGCCGTCGCGGCGGCGGGGGCAGTGCGGCGGTGGTCCACCCGGACGAGGGCTGACCGCTGGCAGACTGGTCGGCATGCGGGTGATCAAGGGCCACGGGACCGAGAACGACTTCGTCGTGGTGCCCGACCCCGACGGCGAGCTGGACCTCCCGCCCCGGCTCGTGGCCGCGCTGTGCGACCGGCGCGCGGGCATCGGCGGTGACGGCCTGATCCGCGCCGTGCGCACCGCGAAGGCCCCGGAGGTCGCGCACCTCGCCGGCGAGGCCGAGTGGTTCATGGACTACCGCAACGCCGACGGCAGTGTCGCGGAGATGTGCGGCAACGGCGTACGCGTCCTCGCCCGCTACCTCGCGGCGTTCGCCCACGTGGGCCCGGCCGACCCGCTGCCGATCGCGACCCGCGGCGGCGTGCGCCGCGCCAGGTTCGAGCCCGACGGCCAGATCACCGTCGGCATGGGCCGTCCCGCCCTGCTGGACGAGCCGGTCCGGGTCGGCACCGAGACGGGCAGCTGGGACGCGGTCGGGCTGCACATCCCCAACCCGCACGCCGTCGCGTTCGTCGAGGACCTGACGGCCGTCGGCGAGCTGCGGGCGGTCCCCGCGGTCGAGCCGGCCACCGCCTTCCCCGACGGGGTCAACGTCGAGCTCGTCGAGCGGCGAGGCCCGGGCGCCATCGCGTTGCGGGTCCACGAGCGCGGCGTGGGCGAGACCCGCTCCTGCGGCACCGGCGTCTGCGCGGCCGCGGTCGTCGCGGCCCGGGCGGCGGGGCCGGGGGCGCCGAGCCGCTGGTCGGTCGAGGTGCCGGGGGGCCTGCTCGCCGTCACGCTGCTGCCCGACGGCGAGGTGGAGCTGACCGGCCCCGCGGTGCTCGTGGCGACCGCAGAGGTCGGGGAGGGCTGGCTCGCCGCCGCGCTGGCCTGAGCCGGCGGCGCGACTCACGCATCCGTCCGGGGGAAACCGGTGTGACGGCCCGCGCTCGATCTGGGAGCCTCGTCGGGATGATGCAGCCCGCTCGAGACGTTGAGAAGACCGTATGACGAATTCCCCCGAGGCCCTGATGGCCTCCACCGAGATCACGTACGACGAGAGCGGGCTCGCGAGCGACGAGCGGGCGACGTTCTCGGACTCCATCGCTGCTGGCTATGCAGACGACATCGACGGTGTGGGTGTCGACGGCGAGCAGCTCGACCTGGCCGACCGCCAGGCACTTCGTCGTGTGGCGGGGCTCTCGACCGAGCTCACGGACGTCACCGAGGTCGAGTACCGCCAGCTCCGGCTGGAGCGGGTCGTTCTCATCGGTGTGTGGACCGAGGGCACGCTGGCGGACGCCGAGACGAGCATGGCCGAGCTGGCCGCGCTCGCGGAGACCGCCGGCTCGGAGGTGCTGGACGCCCTGATCCAGCGCCGCGACAAGCCGGACGCGGGCACGTACATCGGCTCCGGCAAGGCGCGGGAGCTGCGCGACGTGGTCGTGGCGACCGGCGCCGACACCGTCGTCTGCGACGGTGAGCTGACCCCTGGCCAGCTCATCGCGCTGGAGAAGGCCGTGCAGGTCAAGGTCATCGACCGCACGGCGCTGATCCTCGACATCTTCGCCCAGCACGCGAAGAGCCGCGAGGGCAAGGCGCAGGTCGCGCTGGCGCAGATGCAGTACATGCTGCCGCGCCTGCGTGGCTGGGGTGAGTCGATGTCGCGTCAGGCCGGTGGCCGGGTGGCCGGCGGTGGCGGTATCGGCACCCGCGGCCCGGGTGAGACGAAGATCGAGACCGACCGTCGTCGCATCCGCTCGCGGATGGCCAAGCTGCGCAAGGACATCGCGGAGATGGGCACGGCGCGCGAGACCCAGCGCGGGGCGCGCCGTCGCGGCGGCGTGCCGGCGGTCGCGATCGCGGGCTACACCAACGCCGGCAAGTCCAGCCTGCTCAACCGGCTGACGGGCGCGGGCGTGCTCGTCGAGAACGCGCTGTTCGCCACGCTGGACCCGACCGTGCGCCGGGCCGAGGCGGAGGACGGGCGTCCCTACACGATCGCCGACACGGTCGGGTTCGTCCGCCACCTGCCGCACCAGCTGGTGGAGGCGTTCCGCTCGACGCTGGAGGAGGTCGCGCAGTCCGACCTCGTCGTGCACGTCGTCGACGGCTCGCACCCCCACCCGGAGTCGCAGCTGTCGACCGTCCGCCAGGTGCTGGCCGAGATCGGCGCGGGGGACGTGCGCGAGTTGGTCGTCGTCAACAAGTCCGACGCGGCCGACCCGCACGTGGTCGACCGGCTGCGCCGTGCGGAGCGGGGCTGCGTCGTCGTCTCCGCGCGGACCGGTGAGGGCATCGCCGAGCTGCGGCGGGCCGTCGAGGAGGCGCTGCCGCACCCCGAGGTCGAGGTCGACGCGGTCGTCCCGTACGCCCTCGGCGGGCTGGTCGCGCGGGTGCACGACACCGGCGAGGTGCTGAGCGAGGAGCACACGCCCGACGGCACGCGCCTGGTCGCGCGGGTCGACGCGGGGCTCGCGGCCGAGCTGTCGGCCTACGCGGTGGCCCCGGCCGTCTGAGCCGTCCGAGCCGTCCGAGCACGGCGCGCAGCGCCCGTCCCGGCACGCCGGGGCGGGCGCTGCTGCTCGTCGGGCGGTTTGGGCGGCCTCCTACGGGTAATTCCGGCTGGCGAGACAATGCCGCGTCCTCCGACGCGGCCGCAGCCTCCAGCAGCCGGGGCCGTCTCGTCCAACGACCGCTCCCGCCGCGCGTTCGCCGTCCCGGCGGACGGCGCGGCGGCCATCGCACCGCCAGGAGCCATACGTGTCCACCGTCGGATCCCGTCCCACCGCCCACCGCACCCTGCTGCAGACCGCGGCGCTCGTCGTCGCGGCGACGTTCGTGCTCGTCGGCATCCTCGGCTTCATCCCCGGGATCACCACGAACTACGACGACCTCGGCGGAGCCGGCCACCACTCCGAGGCGAAGCTCCTCGGGGTGTTCCAGGTGTCGATCCTGCACAACATCGTCCACCTCGCCTTCGGCATCGTCGGCTTCCTGCTGGCCCGCACGGTGTCCGGCGCGCGCGCCTTCCTCATCGGCGGCGGCGCCGTCTACCTCGTGCTGTGGCTGTACGGCCTGCTGATCGACAAGGACAGCGACGCCAACTTCGTGCCGCTCAACACCGCCGACGACTGGCTCCACTTCGTGCTGGGGGTCGGCATGATCGGGCTCGGCGTCGTGCTGTCGCGCCGCGCGGACCACACCGCCGACCTGCGCTGACGCCTCGTCCTGGTCTCAGCTGAGGGGCGCTTCGGCGATGGCTGCTTCGCGGAAGCGCCCTTGGGCTGTCCTCAGTGGAGGACGGCGTACGTCGACTGGACGAACCCGCCACCGAGCACCGCCGTGCGCAGGTGCTCGAGGGCGATGTCGGCGTCCAGCCGGCCGAAGAGCGGCAGCCCGTCGCCGAGCAGGACCGGCGCTGTGGTCACGGTGAGCTCGTCGATCAGGCCGTGGGCGAGGAACGAGCGGATCACCTGCCCGCCGTCCACGTAGACCCGGCGGGCACCGGCCTCCTCGATCACCGCCACCGCCTCCTCGACGGTGCGCACGACCCGGACCCGCTCGTCCGCGTCCGCGGGCGCCCGCCCGCTCAGCACGAGCACGGGCCGTCCGGCGTAGGGCCAGTGGTCGAAGGTCAAGGCCTTCTCGTACGTGCCCCGCCCCATCACCAGGCAGTCGACCTGGGCCATGAAGTCCTCGTAGCCGGTCTCGCCGATGCTCTCGGACCGGCCGGTCAGCCAGTCGATGTCACCGTCGCGCCGAGCGATGTAGCCGTCGAGGCTCGTCGCGATGAAGACCGCCCCGGTGAACCGTCGGGTCGCCGTCATGGGTGTCCGTCCTTCCGTGGGGCCGTCGCCCCGGGTCGATGCGGAAGCAGCACGGCGTCGATCGCCGCGCGCAGCTCGTCGCGCAGCGGCGCCTGCCCGGTCAGCGGCCAGAGCACCAGCACGCCGTTGTACGCGACGTAGGCCGCGTGGGCCAGGGACACGACGTCCACGCCGCCGGCCAGCTCGCCGTCGCGTACGGCCTCGGCCAGCAGCGCCGCCAGCTCGGCCTCCACCCGGCGCGCGTTCACCGCCGCGTGCGCCCGGAACTCGGGGTCGGCGACGTCGAGCTGCAGGAAGCCGAGGCTGTTGGCGAGGTCCGCCGGGCCCTCGATGTCGGCGGTCAGTGTCGCGAGCGCGTCGTGCACCGCCGCCAGGGCGCTCGTGCTGCGCGCGCGGCTGCCGGCGAAGCAGGCGCCGGTCGCTTCCGCGGCGCGCTCGGCGAACGCCAGCAGCAGGGCCCGCTTGGAGCCGAAGCGCTGCACGAGCCCGGCCGACGACATGCCCGCCTCGCGGGCGACCGCCGCGAGCGTCGTACCGGCCGGGCCGTGGCGGCGGACCGCTCGTGCCGTGGCGGCGAAGACCTGCTCGTCGCTCGTCGTGCGTGGCCGCGCCACAGCTGCTCCCTCTGATAGTTAACAAACAAACGTTAAGTTACTCGCCATGCCTGGTCGATCCCGCTGCGCCGCCTCGACAGCGCGCGCTCCCGGCCGTACGGTGACACAACGCCTGGTACAACCAGTGCCTGTCCCGCGGAGGCGCGATGCTGTTCACCCCGGTGCCCGCCTGCTCTGCCCTCCGAGCCCGGCCGGGCTCGCCGTGCTGACCTGCCCGCAGGACGGGGCGCGGTGCCGGCACGAGCCGGCCGACCGGGCCACGCCTCCATGATCGCCCTCGACCCGAGCTCACCCGTCCCCCCGTTCGAGCAGCTGCGCGCGCAGCTCGCGGGCCAGGTGCGCACCGGTCAGCTCGCCGCGGGCACCCGGCTGCCGACCGTCCGCCGGCTCGCCGACGACCTCGGTTTGGCGCCCAACACGGTCGCGCGGGCGTACCGCGAGCTCGAGCAGGAGGGGCTGGTGCAGACGCGTGGCCGCAACGGGACCGTGGTGGCGGCCCAGGACGAGCAGCACCGCGCCGCGCAGGAGGCGGCCGAGGCCTTCGCCCGGCGCGCCCGCGCCCTCGGCCTGCCGAGCACCGAGGCGCTCGCGCTCGTCCGGGCGGCGCTCGGCGACAGCTGAGCGGGAGCGCCAGGTATCCGGAACCCCCTTCACGGGCTCCGCGTCGAAGGACAGCCACCCGAACGGGAAAGGCGGAGTGCCGAGGTGAGCGCGTCGCTAGCCTCGCCGCGGGCGTCGCAGGTGGCTGAGGAGGGGGAGCGGGTGGACCTGCAGGTGTGCCTGCTCGGGCCGGTGCGCGTCCTGCGGGCGGGGGAGGCCCTGGCGCTGGGTGGCCCGCGCCCGCGCGCGCTCGTCGCGCGGCTTGCGCTCGCGGCCGGGGCCACCGTCCCGGTCGACACCCTCGTCACGGCGCTCTGGGGCCCGCCGCGCCCGCCGAGCGCGCTGAGCACCCTGCGGGCGTACGTCTCCCGGTTGCGCGCCGGCGATCTCGGCGACGTCCTGGAGAGCCGGAGCGGTGGCTACGCGCTGCTTGTCGACCGCGCGGCGGTCGACCTGCTCACGGCCCAGGACCTGCTGCGCGCCTCCCGGGCGGCCGCGGCCGACCCCGCGCGGGGCACCGAGGAGCGGACGCTCCTGGAGCAGGCGCTCGCGCTCTGCGGCGGGCTCCCGCTGGCCGACGTGCAGGACGCCCCGTTCGCCCGGGAGGCCGCGGCGGCCTTCACCGAGCCCCACCTCTCCGCCCAGGAGCGGCTGGCAGAGCTCCAGCTCGCCGCCGGCGAGCACCAGGCCGCGGTCGAGGCGCTGGCCGCGCTCGTCGCCGCGCACCCGCTGCGCGAGGGGCCGGCGGTGCTGCTGGCCACCGGGCTCGCGCGCGCCGGCCGGGTCCCCGAGGCGCTCGACACGCTGGACGCGCTGCGCCGCGGGCTCGCCGAGCAGCTCGGCCTCGACCCCACGCCACGGGTGCACCGGCTGCGCCAGGCCCTGCTCGTGCACGACCCCGAGGTGCTCGGCCCCGCGCCGGCCGCCCCGGTGCCGGGGCCGACGGCGCCGGACGCGCCCCCGCTCCCGCTCCCGCTGACCCGCTTCGTCGGCCGGCGGGCCGAGATCGGGCATGTGCACGCCGCGCTCGAGGACGCCCGGCTCGTGACGCTGGTCGGGCCCGGCGGAAGCGGCAAGACCCGGCTCGGGCTGGAGTGCGTACGCCGTGGCGCGCCCGGCGGCGCGCCGGCCACGCTCGTCGAGCTGGCCGAGCTGCAGGACCCCGGGCTGGTCGCCGCCGCCGTCGCGCAGGCGCTCGGCGTCTCGACCCGCCAGGGCGCCCTCGAGCCCCTGGTCGCGTCACTCGCCGGGCGCCGCGCGCTGCTGCTGCTCGACAACGCCGAGCACCTCGTCGACGCCGTCGCCGGCCTCGCCGCGGCGCTCCTGTCGCGCTGCCCCGGCCTGCAGCTGCTCGTGACGAGCCGCGAGGCGCTCGGCGTGCCGGGCGAGCGCGTCGTCCAGGTCCCGCCCATGCAGCTCGGCGTCGCGGGCACTCCGGGAGAGGCCGAAGCGCTCTTCGCCGACCGGGCCGCCCTGGCCGCGCCCGGCTTCACGCTCGACGCCGACACGCTCCCCGCCGTGCGCCGGCTCTGCGCGGCCCTCGACGGCATCCCGCTCGCGCTGGAGCTGGCGGCCGCGCGGCTGGCGGTGCTCTCCCTCGCCGACATCGCCGAGCTGCTGGCGGACCGGTTCAGCCTGCTGGCCGCCGCGGACCGGACGGCGCCCGCCCGTCACCGGACGCTGCGGGCGGCGGTGGAGTGGAGCTACGGCCTGCTCGACGACCGGGAGCGTGAGCTCCTCGCGGCGACCGGGGTCTTCGCCGGCCCGTTCGGGCTGGACGCCCTGCGCGGGGTCTGCGAGCCCGAGCTCGGGTTCGACGTGCTGGGCCCGCTGGCCCGCCTCGCGGCGAAGTCGATGGTGGAGGTCAGCGGAGGCGTCGACGCCCCGCGCCGCTACCGGCTGCTGGACACGTTGCGCACCTTCGCGCGTGAGCAGCTGCCACCGGAGCGGGCCGAGCGGCTGGCCGAGGCGCACACCGAGTGGTACGCCGGGCTCGTCGACCGGCTCGAGCCGGAGCTGCGCCGGCCGGGGCTGCTCGCCGCTCACGCCCGGCTCGACGCGGACCGGGCGGACCTGCGTGCCGCCCTGACCCGGGCGCTCGGGCGCCGGCAGCGCCCGCTCGCGCTCCGGCTGGCTGCGGGGCAGGCCTGGCACTGGCTGCGGCGCGGCAACTCGGTCGAGGGGGTGCGCTGGACGGAGGCGGCGCGGGCGCTGCCCGGGGCCGCTCCCGCCGACGTCGAGACCCGGGCGACGCTGGGGGCCGCGATCCTCGCCTACATGGCCGGGGACACGCCGGGCCTGCACGCCCTGGCGGAGCTCGGCGCGGAGCAGGCGGCCGAGGCGGGCGACGCGAGCGCCGGTGCCGTGGCCTACGGGTACTGCGGGTATTGGGAATCGCTCTTCGGTGAACTGGACCGCGCCCCTTCTTACTTCGCCGAAGCCGAGCGCCTGCTCCCGCGCGCGGAGCCGTGGGCGCGGAGCAAGGTGCTGATGACCCAGGGGCAGTACCTGCGCGCCCAGGGGCGCCGTGCGGAGGCGCTGTCCGTCCTCGCCCGCGCGGCGTCCGAGGGCGCCGACTGCGGTGACGTGTGGGCCGTGGGCTCGGCGCGGTGGGTGGCCGCGAAGGTGCACCTGGACCTCAACGACGGGCGGAGCGCGCTGCGGCTGCTGCTCAGCGCGGTGACCGAGACGTACTCCGTCGACGACGTCACCAGCACGCTCGCCGGGCTGCACGTCGCCGCCGCGGCGCTCGCCCTGCTCGAGCGCCACGCAGAGGGCGCCCGGCTGCTCGGGGCGGTCGACGCGCTGGGCGAGCGCTACGGCTACTCCGCCGTCCGCATGGACCCGGTGGACGGCCCGGCCTGCGTCTCCCGCGTCCGGGAGGGTCTGACGCCGCGCGGCTGGGCCACGGCGTACGACAGCGGCCGGGGGATGTCCCTCGGAGCCGCGATCGACCTGCTGCGCGACGTGGCCCGGGCGACGCGCGTCCTCCCGGCGGCCGCCGCCGGCTGAGCCGGCGCCGGGGTTGCAGCGACGTTGCAGCCCCTCGTGCGGGCCGCGGGAAGGACCGCGGGCGGCCAGGCTTCCCGGTCATGATCCGCCTGCCGTCCGCGCTGCTGGGCCTCCCGTCCCCCGCACCCGCCGACCCGCTGGGGCCGCTGGCCGACAGCCTCGGCCTGCCCCCCGGCGACCCGGGCGACCCGGCCGCCCCGTGGCCCCTGCGCCCGTACCCGGCCGTCGCCGACCTCCCCGCCTGGCGCTGGTGCTGACGGCACCGGCCCGGCCCGCCGCACCGCGGGCCCGCCACCGCCCCTTCCCCCCTCTCGTCACCCGCTAGGAGACGGCCTTGCCCACCCGCGCCCCTGCCCACCGCGCTCCTCGCCCGCATCCCGCCCTCCGCTGGGCCCTCGCCGCCGTGGCGCTGCTCGCAGCTCTCGCGGCGATGGGCGCGCTGCGGGCCGGCGCCTTCTCCGGCCCGGCCCGGACACCGGAACTCACGTTCTCGTACGGCCCACCGGGCGCGATCCCACCGAGCCCGGTCCCGCCGGCGGCGGCATCGCCCGACGGGCCCCGAGCCGTGCCGCCGCCGGCCGCGCGTGCCTCCACCGACGAGTTCGAGGCCCCCGCGGTGGCGCCGGGGGAGCCGGTCTCCTTCGACGCCTGCGCGTCGGAGGCGGCGCGGAAGGCCGACGAGCAGCCGCGCTGGGAGTTCGCGGGCGCGGGCGCGTCCCAGCACCGCGAGGGCTGTCGGGCCGATGTCGCCTTCACCCGGCCGGGCACCTACACGGCGACGGTCCGGGTGGGCGACGTGGAGCAGAGCCGGGCCGTCCTGGTGAGCACCGCCGACCCGGTCGCCGTCGCGATCGGGCAGGGGCTGCGCCGCTTCGTCGCGTCCCTCGGCGTGGTCGACGTGGCCAAGCAGCTCGTCGCCGGCATGCCCCTCGTCGGCGAGGCCGCGGTCCGGGCCATCGACGACAAGGTCGACGACTGGCTGGACGAGGCCGACGCGAGGATCGAGCAGGTGTCCCAGCAGGCGGGCCAGACCGTCGCCGGCCTGGACACGCGGCTCGACGACCTCAACGGTGACGGCGACACGACCGACGACATCGACGGGCTCTCCGGC
Source organism: Motilibacter aurantiacus (assembly GCF_011250645.1). Classification (NCBI taxonomy): domain Bacteria; kingdom Bacillati; phylum Actinomycetota; class Actinomycetes; order Motilibacterales; family Motilibacteraceae; genus Motilibacter; species Motilibacter aurantiacus. The sequence continues at coordinate 135,373 of NZ_JAANNO010000002.1, read as the reverse complement.
CTGACGGTCGACATCGACGGGACGGTCTCTCCGCACGCCGCCGCGACCTCGTACGACATCACGCTCACGGTGAAGGTCACGGTCGACGCGACGCCGCAGCTCGAGTTCCTCGCGGACGACCTGACGATCGGCGGGCAGCCGCTCTCCGGAGGCCTCACCTTCACCTCGCGGACGGGCTTCGTGCTCCGCCCCGAGCTCCCCGAGGCCGAGCGGTTCGCCATCCCGGCCGCCGACGCGCAGGTCGGCAGCTTCAGGCTCGCGGTGGACAAGACGTTCGCGCCGGGCTCGACGCCGCTGGCCCTGACGGTCGGGCCGCTCGCGGCGTCAGCCACGGGCAGCGCGAAGGCCGACGTGTCGGTCGGCGCCCGGTTCGTGGACCCCGATGCCGACGGCGTCATCGACTACGCGGAGCTGAGCGACCCCACGAAGCTCGTGCGCGTCAGCTGCGCGTCCGGCGGCGCGCAGGTCGCGCTCGACGTGCGGGCGGCGCTCAAGGGGCTCGAGGCCAAGGTCGGGCGGGTCACGCTCGACGACCGCAGCCTCTGCGACGGGGTCAAGGCGCCGGAGCTCCAGCTCGCCGAGATCGGCGACTTCGGCAACGTCACCCCCGTCGACGTCATCAACGCGCTCGCGCAGCTGACGACGGCGCTCAACTCGCTCCAACAGGCGGGCGAGCTCGACCTGCCCTTCGTCAAGGAGGGCCTCTCGAGCGTCGCCCAGCTCAACGAGAAGCTGGTGGCCTTCTTCGTCGACAACGGGCTGACCGACCCCGCCAACCCGATGGCGAGCGTCACCGTCCCGCCGGAGCGGGAGGCCGAGCTCGACAGCCTGGACGAGCTGGTCCCGAAGCTCACCTCCGCCCTCGGCGTCAGCCCGGCGCAGCTGAACCTGCGGTGGGAGGCCCAGCGCCTGCTCTTCGACGTCAAGCAGGCCTCGGACCCGGCGGCCAAGCCGGACGCCGGCACGCTCGACGTCGGCGACGCCCTGCAGAGCGCCGGCCTGGTGTCGCTCACGGGCGGTGCGAAGGCGACGATCGACCCGGCGTACACGGTGAACGTCACGGCCGGCATCGACCTGCGGCCCGGCCTCGAGCTCGAGCAGCGGGCGTTCCTCAAGGCCGGGGACGGGCCCGAGCTCAGCCTGGACGGCGCGGTCACCGCCGACGTCGACCTCACCGGCAAGGCGTCCCTGATCGCCGTCACCGTGAAGGACGGGGTGGACGGCCCGGTGCCGCTGCTGCGACGCAAGGACGCGAGCAGGCCGATGGTCGCCGTCGACCTCGTCGACCGCTCCGGCGACGGCCTCGTCACCCTCGCCGAGCTCGCGGCCGCCGTCGCCGACGCCCAGTCGCCGGTGCGGGTGACGGTCAACGCGACCGTGCCGACGACGGACCTGCTCGTGTCGGGCAGGGTCATCGGCCAGCAGGTCGCCGGAGGCAAGGTCACGCTGTCCTGGCCGGACCTCGCCGACCCGGCGGGCTTCACGGTCACGGCGGACGACAAGTACAAGCACCAGCTGCTGCCGTTCTCGTACGACCCGAAGAACCCGACCGCGATCGTCGGGCAGATCCTCACGTCCGGCCGGGAGATGGTCGTGGCGCTGCGCGACGAGATCGCCCGGGACCCCTCGCTCAAGGCCCGGCTTCCGCTGCTCGGGCGCAGCGTGGCCGACCTCGACCCGCTGCTCGGCCGGCTGGTCACGGCCCTCGACGACATCATCGCCGCCAACGAGGCGCTGACGCTCGCGGAGGCGGAGCAGGCGATGGAGAAGGCGCTGGCGGCCGCGCTCGGCATCGGCGGAGCCACGCCGGACCTCGTCCAGCTGGCCTACACCCCCGCGACAGCCGACAGGCAGGCCACGCTGACGGCACGGCTGACCCTGGGCGCCTGCACCCAGGGGCGGGCCGCCGGCCGCACGGGCTGCACGGTGACCGAGAAGGCGCTCGCGCTGCCGCTCAACCTCGAGCTCGGGGACCCGTCGAGCGCCGGGCTCGCCGGGGTGGGCACCTCCGGCGAGGCGACGGTGGAGTACGACGCGCGCGCCGTGCTGCACGTCGGGGTGCGCCTGCCGCGGGTCGGCCTCGGCAGCACCCCGACCTCGCCGCCGGCCCCGTCCGGCGGCCGTGACCCCGTCCTCTTCGTCAAGGACGACAGCTCCCTGGACCTCGGCGTCGGGGCCACCGTCGGCGCGACCCTCGACGCGACCGCCGGCCCGCTGACGCTGAAGGTCGGCAGCCCGGACAAGCCGGCCACCGCGGCCCTCGCCGCCCGCTTCACGCTGAAGGCGGCCGCACCCACCGGAGCCGAGCTCACCGTCGGCTCCGCCCTCACCAACTGGCTCCAGTCACTGATGCCGCGCAAGGGGCAGGCGACCGTCCACGAGCCCGACGCCCGGCTGCGCGCCGGCTGCCCCGGCGTCACCGGGACCGTCGACGCATGCGCCGTGCTTCCGGTGTACGCCGGGTCCGGCGCGAGGTACCTCGGTGACGTCACGTTCACCGCCCCCGACCTGCTCACCCCGACGGGCTGGACGTTCGACGCCAGGGCCCTGCAGGAGTCGCTGAAGAGCAGCTCGGTCCAGTTCGAGCTCATCCTCGACGGGCTGATCACGCTCGTCGACAAGCTGGCCGCGGCGCTCGAGGCGATGCCGGAGGGCACCAAGGTCCCACTGCTCGGCGTGGACGTGACCGCGGGCGCGGACATCGTCGCCGCGATCAACGAGGACGTCGTCAAGCCGGTGCAGACCCTCGTCTCCCAGCTGCAGTCGCAGAGCACGGCCGGCGCGCTGCGCGAGCGGACGCTCGCCGTCCTCGGCCGGCTCCCCGTCCTGCGTGCGAACGAGCAGGTCACGGTCCTGCTCGAGTGCCAGAAGGGCGCCGGGGTCGGAGCCTGCGCGGACACGGACTCCGTCACGACGCTGCACCGCTTCGAGGTCAAGCTGCCCATCGGCACGGCCGTGCAGGGCGAGGCGCCCGCGTTCGACGTCGGGTTCCCCGGCCTGCGCCTGAAGACCGCAGGCGCCGTGTCGGGCAAGGCGTCCTTCGAGCTCGACCTCGGCTTCGGCGTGGACCGCGCCAACGGGTTCTACGTCGCGACCGACAGCACCAGGCCCGAGCTGCGGGTCAAGGCGTCCGGCGCGCTGCCGAACGCGAGCGGCCCGGACAACGACCTGGCCGCCGAGATCGCCTTCCTCCCGATCAGCCTGGAGGACCGCAACCCCGGTGAGGACCTCTCCGTCGCCGTCAACGTCGACCTGGTCGGCGCGGGAGCCGGCGGCCGCTTCCCGGTCCAGCAGCTCGGGGCCGCGCAGCTGCTCACCAGCGTGGAGGCCAAGGGCGTGCTGAGCCTCGGGCTGGCCACCGCCGTCTCCGGCAAGTCCTCGCTGCCCAAGCTCAAGGCGCACCTGCTCATCCAGGGATCCTTCGCCTGGGCGACGAACGGCACCCGCGTCGACAACGACTTCACCATCAGGTTCAACGACGTCACCTTCGACATGGGCAGCGTCCTGCGGGACTTCCTCAAGCCCGTGGCGGGCGACCTGCGCAAGTATCTCTCGCCGATCGAGCCGACCATCGAGGCGCTGGACAAGCCCATCCCGGGCGTGGCGGAGGCGGCCCGGTGGGTCGGCAAGCCGGCCCCGACCTGGCTCGAGCTCTTCGAGGCGGTGGACAAGCTCAACACGCGGCCCGGCGAGGTGAGCGGGCTCCAGGTCGTCAAGCGGGTGAAGACCCTGGTCACCCTGGTGAAGGCGCTCGACACCACCGCAGGAGCGGCCGGGGAGATCCCGCTGGGGTCGTTCACCGTCAGCACGTCCGCGGCGCAGAAGCCCGTCCCGGGCGACCAGGCCGACGACCTGATCGCCGGCTCCACCGTGGTGTCGGGGCCCGGAGGCAGCAAGAAGGTCTTCGACCGGCTCGCCTTCGACAAGAAGGCGGCCCTGGACGCGGCCCGCACCGACGGCGGGTTCACCTTCCCGGCCTTCGACGAGCCGTCCCAGCTGTTCGGGATGCTGCTCGGCAAGGACGTCACCCTCGTCCACTTCGACGCCGGCCGGCTCGCGATCGAGCGCGGCTTCCAGTTCTCGTTCCCCATCGGCCCGTTCAAGCTGCACATCGGCGGCGCCGCCGGGGTCGAGGGCCACTTCGCCGCGGGCTATGACACCTACGGCATCCGCAAGGCCTACCAGGTGCTCAACGACGACGACCCCACGAACAACGGCGTCTGGAACGTCTCGGAGGGGCTGCTCCAGGGCCTCTACCTCGACGACCTCGACAAGTCCGGCAAGGACGTCCCGGAGATCACCTTCTGGGCCGAGCTGACGGCCGGCGCCTCGATCGGGGTGCCCGGGCTGTCCGTGGGGGCCGAGGGCGGCATCCGCGGGCAGGTCGACGTCAACCTGCGCGACGACGACGGCAAGGTGCGGTTCGAGGACATCGGGCGCCAGCTCAAGATCAACCGGAACCCGATATGCATGTTCAACGCTTCAGCAAAGATCAGTGCGTTCATCCGAGCCGTGGTGGACACGCCGTTCGGTGACATCAAGTACCCCATCGCCAATGCGGTGATCCTCGACGAGCCCGACCTGCTCGACTGGTGCAGCACCCCGCAGGGGCAGGAGGAGCCGAAGACGGCGAAGCGCTACCCCGACGGCTCCCTGGTGCTCCGGACGGGCGCCGAGTCGGAGGCCTTCTTCATCACCCAGACCGCGCCGGGCGTGGTCAGGGTCAACGGCAAGGGGGTCCAGGAGGAGTTCGAGGGCGTCAACCGCGTGCTGGGCAGCCTCGACGGCGGTGACGACGTGGTCGAGGTCGTCCAGAGCAGCGACGTGACCCACCGGCTCGACGTCGTCCTCTGCGGGGGCCGCGGCAACGACCGGCTGCACGCCTCCACCGGCGTCGCCGCGCTGCACGGCGACAACGGGCCCGGCTTCGAGGTCGTCGACGACGAGGGCAAGCCGGAGAGGACCGCCTGCGCTCCCGCCGGCAGCGGCGGCCGGGACGACCTGCGCGGGGGCGGGCTCGGCGACACGCTCGACGGCGGCCCGGGGCCGGACACCCTCGACGGCGGCGCCGGCGACGACGCCCTCGACGGCGGCGCCGACAACGACAACCTGCGCGGCGGTCTCGGGCGCGACAGCGTCAAGGGCGGCAGCGGCACCGAGGACGTGACCGACTACAGCGACCACGACCAGGGCATCCGCATCACCCTGCCGTCGCGGGACGACGAGGAGGACGCCAACGACGCCGTCGAGACCGTCATCGGCACCAACGGCGACGACACCATCGTCGCCCCGGACGACCGGCAGGTCCGCATCGACGGCGGGCCGGGCAACGACACGATCGTCGGGGGCGCCTCGACCGACCTGCTGTTCGGCGGCCTCGGCAACGACACCCTCAGCGGCGGCCAGGGGAGCAACTCGCTGTTCGGCGGCCTCGGGGACGACCGCTGGGTCGACGGCCAGGGCATGGACACCTTCTCCGGGCAGGACGACCACGACACCGCGGACTACAGCGCCGCGGCCGCGCCGGTGACGGTCCGGCTCGACCGGCTGCAGAACGACAGCGTCGAGGGTGGCTCGCCCGACAACGTGCTCGACGCCGAGCGGGTCCTCGGCGGGGCGTACGACGACGCGCTGCGCGGCAGCGGGCTGGACGAGGAGCTGCGCGGCAACGGCGGGAACGACCTGGTCGAGGGTGGGCCGGGGGACGACCGGCTCCTCGGCGGCCCCGGCCGCGACGTGCTCACCGGCGACGCCGGCGCGGACGCGATCGACGGCGAGGCCGGCGACGACCGGGTCGAGGGCGGCAAGGGCGCCGACGACCTGCACGGAGGCGCCGACTACGACCTGGCCGACTACTCGGACCGGACGAGCGACCTGCACATCGACAAGGACGGCGTGGCCGACGACGGGGCACGCGAGGACGCCCGGGCCGGCGGGGCGTACGCCGCGGACAACGTCCACACCGACCTCGAGCACATCCGCACCGGCTCCGGCAACGACGACGTCTGGGGTTGGAGCGGCCACGACTTCCTCGAGACCCAGCAGGGCGACGACGACCTGCAGGGCAACGGGGGCGCCGACCGTTTCGAGGCCGGGGAGGGCAAGGACGAGCTCTACGACGTGGAGCACAACAAGCGCGACACGGACACGGCCGACGACGCCTTCTTCGCCGGCCCCGGGGACGACTACGTCCGCGGCGACGGAGGCAGCGACACCGTCGAGGCCGGCGACGGCGACGACAGGGTCGACACCGGGGCCGGCCGGGACACGGTCCGCGGCGGCGCGGGCGGCGACGAGATCCGTGCCGGCGCCGGCGACGACACCGTGCACGCCGGGCCGGGCGAGAACAGCGTCTTCGCCCAGGACGGCGACGACACGGTGGTCGGCGGCCCCGACGTCGACCGCATCCGGGGGGAGAAGGGCTCGGACACGATCGATGCCGGCGACGGGGACAACAGCGTCTACGGCGACGACGGCCAGCCCGGCTCCACCGGCGACGGCCCCAACACGATCACCGGCGGCAGCGGCCGGGACGTGGTGTACGGCGGTGACGCCCGCGACGTGGTGACCACCAACGGCGGTGGCGACTCGGTCTGGGGCTACCCCGGGGACGACGTCATCGTCACCGGGGAGGGCGACGACTGGCTGTACGGCGGCAAGGGCGAGGACCTGCTCGACGCCGGGGTCGGCGACGACGACCTCACCGGCGACGAGGGCGACGACCGGCTGCTGGGCGGCCCGGGGCGCGAGTACCTGCGCGGCCGTGACGGCGACGACGTGCTGCTCGGCGGGCCGGGCGACGACAAGCTCGAGGGCGACGCCGGCGACGACGTGATGGACGGTGGTGCCAACGCCGACGACTACTCCGGTGGGAGCGGCGTCGACACGGTCTCGTACGCCGAGCACCGCTTGCCGCTGCTCGTCCGCATGGACGGAAACGCCCGGGACGGCAGCGAGGAGGACGCGGCCATGTCGGGCGCGGACCGCACCCGGCGGGACTGGCTGTGGGGCGGCTTCGAGGTCGTCGTCGGAACGCCGCTCGGCGACACGATCCGGCTCGAGAACGACAACGAGCTGCCGGTCATGACGATCGACGGCGGCGACGGCGACGACACGCTGGCGGCCGGCGACCGCGCGGTGGAGACCACGCTCACGCTGCTCGGCGGGCCGGGCAGGGACACCCTGGCCGGCGGCCCGCTGGCCGACGTGCTCGACGGCGGCCCGGGCGACGACTCCGAGTCCGGTGGCGCCGGGCCCGACCGGTTCGTCCAGGGCGGGGCCCCGAACGGCGCGGACACGCTGACGGGTGGCGCCGACGTCGACGTGGCCGACTACTCCGGCCGCGCGGTCGGGTCCGTCAGGGTGACGCCGGACGACGTCGCCGACGACGGCGCCGCGGGGGAGTCGGACGACGTCCGCTCCGACGTCGAGGGCTCCCGGCTCGGCCAGGTCGTGCCGCCGCCCCCGCCGCCGCCGGTCGACCCGACCCCCGCACCCACCCAGCCGCAGCCGCAGCCGACGCAGGTGCCGCCCCCGCCCGCGCCGCCGACGCAGGGCCCGCCGCCCCCGCCGGGGACGCAGGCCCCGCCGCCTCCGCCGCCCGGGCCGCAGCCGACCCCGTCGCAGACGGCGGTGCCGCAGCCCGCGACGGTCAAGGTCTCGGTCAAGCCCGCGGCGGTCGCGGAGGGCAGGCCCGGCAGGAAGGCCAGGATGACGTTCGTCGTCTCGCTGTCGGCCCCGGCCCGGTCGACGGTGACGGTGCGCTGGGCAGCGGCCGGCCTGACCGCCACGGCCGGGAAGGACTTCGTCAAGGCGGGAGGGACGGTCACCTTCCGCAAGGGGCAGCGGGCAGCGGCGGTGACGGTCCTGGTGCTGGGGGACAAGGCCAAGGAGAAGAACGAGACCCTCCGCCTCACGCTCTCCAGGCCCGCGGGCGCCGTGCTCGGCGCGAAGGCCGCGGTGGGCACCATCCGCAACGACGACCGGTAGGGCGCGTCACCTGACGTCCCCGAGGTGGTCCCCGGCCCTGCAGCCGGGCCCGCGCCGCACCCCGCGGCGCAGGCCCGGCTGTCGCGGTTCCCGGGGCCCTTGAGCCGGGCCGGCCTCCGGCTCAAGCCCGGGGCAAGCAGGGCTCAAGCGGGGCGCGGCACGGTGCGGCCATGAGCTGCGGACGTACGCCGGGGAGCAGGGGGGCCGGCACCCTTGCCGCCCGCCCCGCCATGACGCGGGCCGCCGTATCAGCCCGCGACGCCGGCGCTCGTACTCCCTTGGTGCCGCGCGTCATCCCGCTGCCGGCCTTCCGTGCCTGCTTCCCGCCCCGGAGACCTCTGTGACCAGCCGCCTCGGCGGGGCCCACCGCGCCCCCCGCACCGTCCTCGCGCCCCGCACCTGGGCGTACCTGCTCGTCGCGCTGCTGGGCGCGCTCGGCGTCGCCGGAGCCGTACGCGCCGGTGCCGCCCCCGGCTCGGCGGACATGTCCTTCACGTGGGCCATGGCCGAGCGGATCGGCGCGGACGCCGACGGGGACGGGAGGGTGGACTACGACACGAGCCCCGGATACCTGAACCCCAGCTCCTGGAACGCCACGCTCGACGCCTGTCAGGCCCCGGCGGTCCGGGACCGCGGCGCCGGCACCCGGGTCGTCTGGGCCGTCAAGGGCGGCACGCTCGACCGCACGGTCACCGCCGGGTGCAGGACCGAACAGCAGTTCCCGAGCCTCGGTTCGTACGCCGTGACCGCCACGATCGCCGGCGAGCCGGGCGTCACCAGCGCGCAGCCGGTGACGCTCAAGGACGTCCTCCTCGTCTCCGTCGGCGACTCGGTCGCGTCCGGCGAGGGCAACCCGGACACCCTGGGCCCCGCCCCGATCGGCCCGTTCCCGTTCTACGGCCCGGTGTGGCAGGACAAGCAGTGCCACCGCAGCGCGCTGGCCGGCCCCGCGCAGGCCGCGATCCGGCTGGAGAAGCGCGACCCGCACAGCTCGGTGACGTTCCTCCACCTCGCCTGCAGCGGCGCGACGATCGGGACCGGGCTGCTGGGCCCGTACGAGGGCATCGAGCCCGCCGAGGGGCCGGTCAAGCCGGCCCAGCTCGACGAGGCGGTGCGGCTCGCCGCAGGGCGGACGATCGACGGCCTGCTCATGTCGATCGGGGCCAACGACCTCGGCTTCGCGCCCATCGTGAAGTCCTGCCTGGCGCTCGCCCACTGCCACACCGCGAGCGTGCCGGTCCCCGACAACGCCCAGCACATCTACGAGACCGGCCTGCCCAAGCTCGCCCCGGCGTACGCCCGGCTGGACGCGAAGATCGACCAGCTCGCCGCGGCGGGCAAGGTCGACAAGGTCTTCCTGTCCCAGTACTTCGACGTCGCGCAGTACGACGACGGCTCGGTCTGCTCCGGCCTGACGGACGCGGAGCGGGCCGCCGACAAGAGGCCCGACGGCTCGGTGAGCGACGGCTTCTCCCAGGACGAGCACCAGTGGGCCACGAGCACGGTGGTGCCGGGCCTCAACACCGCGGTGAAGGCCGCGGCGGAGAAGGCGGACGACAACGGCGGCCCGAGCTGGGCGCTGGTCGACGGCATCGCCTCGAAGTTCGCCACGCACGGCTACTGCGCGAAGGACCGCTGGATCCGCCAGCTCTTCGAGTCCTTCGCCTACCAGCGGGACCAGAACGGCGCCTTCCACCCCAACGCCGAGGGGCACCTCTACGGCTACGGCTCGCGGATCGAGGAGGTCACCGCCCCGGTGCTCGGCATCGGCGGCACCCCGGTCCCGTTCGCCGCCGACCCGGCCGTGGCCGCGACGGCGGAGGGCGTCGCCGGCATCCTCGGCACGCTGGACGGCCTCGACGCCTTCGAGCAGCTCGCCGAGCTGATCCCGGTCGCGGACCGGGCCACCATCAACACCTACTACCAACAGCTGTTCACCTGGATGGCCTGGGCGCAGGACAAGATCGAGCAGTTCTCGGGACGGGCAGAGAGCTCGATCACCGCGCTCGACGCCTTCCTCGACGACATCAACGGCGACGGCAACAGCGCCGAGGACATCCCGGGCCTGCCGGGCGGGGTGAAGGTCGACGTCGACGTCGACATCCAGCCGCACGTGCCGGCGACCGAGTACGACGTCAAGCTCAAGCTGAACGTGGCGCGGGAGGGCAAGTCCGACGTCGCCTACGAGTCCGACGGCCTGAAGCTCGACGGCGTGCAGGCGCTGACGAGCGCGATCAACTGGGTCTCCGACCTCGACGCGAAGGTCCGGCCGAAGAAGAAGGGCAAGGACAAGGACTGGCTGACGATCCCCGCCGAGAAGGACTTCGGGACGGTCAAGCTCAAGCACGACGGGACGCTCGATGCGGCCAGCACGCCGCTGAAGCTGGACGTCGGGCTGCTCAGCGCCTCGGCGACCGGCAAGGTCAAGGCCGACATCGCCGTGGGCGCGAAGTTCAAGGACCCCGACAAGGACGGCGTGATCGACGCCAGCGAGCTCGGCCTCGGGCTGTTCTCGGTCTCGTGCACGTCCGGCGGCGCCGACATCGCCCTCGACGTGGAGGCGGGGCTCAAGGGCCTCGAGGGGAAGGTCGGCAAGGTCACGCTCACGGACAAGAACCTCTGCGACGGGTTCAAGGCCCCCGACTTCCAGCTCGCCGAGCTCGGGGACTTCGAGAACGTCACCGTCGCGGACTTCGTCAACGGCCTGGCTCAGCTGACCACCGCGCTGAGCGCCGCTCAGCAGTCCGGCGACCTCGACCTCCCCTTCGTCAAGGAGGGCCTGTCGGCGGTCGTGTCGCTCAACGAGCGCCTGGTGAAGTTCTTCGTCGACAACGGGCTGACCGACCCGGCAGACCCGATGGCGACGATCACAATCGACCCGACGAAGCAACCGGGCTTCGCGACTCTCGACAAGATCGTGCCGAAGCTGGTTGCCGCCCTCGGGCTTCCCTCGTCCGACGCGCTCAACGTCCGCTGGGAGGGCGGCCGGCTCCTCCTCGACGTGAAGCTGGCCTCGGACCCGGCGGCGGAGCCGAACGCGGGGACGCTGGACTTCGGCGACACGCTCAAGAGCGCGGGGCTGCTGTCGCTCACCGGGAGCGCGAAGGCGACGGTCGACCCGGCGTACGCGCTCGACCTCACCCTGGGCGCGGACCTGCGTCCCGGCCTCGCCCTGGACCAGCGGTTCTTCGTCAAGGCCGGCACCGGCCCGGAGCTCACCCTGGACGGCGCGGTCACCGCGGACGTCCACCTCACCGGCAAGGCCTCGCTCCTCGCGGTGGACGTCGAGGACACGGCGAACGGCCCGGTCCCGCTGCTGCAGCGCCGGGACCCGGCCAGGCCGATGGTCGCGATCGACCTCGTCGACCGGTCCGGGGACGGGGTCGTCACCCTCGCCGAGCTCGGCGCCGCCGCCGCGGCCGGCCAGTCGCCGGTGGCCGTCGCCTTCAACGCCATGCTGCCGGCGACGGAGCTGACCGTCGTCGGGTCGCTGGCAGGGCAGCCGCTCGCCACCGGGAAGGTCACGCTCAGCTGGCCGCAGGTCCCGGACACCAGCGGGAGCGGGGCCTTCAGGGTCACGGCCGACGCGGCGTTCACCAACACGCTGCTCCCGTTCTCGTACGACCCCGACGACCCCACCGCCATCGTCGGCCAGGTCCTCGGCGCCGCCCGCGAGGCCGTGGTGCGCCTGCGCACCGCGATCGCCGACGACCCGTCGGCCGCGGCCGACCTGCCCCTGGTCGGGCGGAGCCCGGCCGACCTCGACCCCCTGCTGGCGAAGCTCGTCACGGCGCTCGACGACCTCATCGCGGTCAACGACGCGCTCACCCTCGAGCAGGCCGAGCAGCTGCTGGAGAAGGGGCTCGCCGACGCGCTCGGCGTCCGCGGGACCGCGGACCTGGTCACGCTGGGCTACGAGCCGGCGACGGCCGACAAGCAGGCCGCCCTGCTGGTGAGCCTGAAGCTCGGCGCCTGCACCGACGACCGCAATCGCACGGGCTGCACGGTCACGTCCGCGCCCGCCGAGTCCGCGCTCAACCTGCGGCTGGGCAGGACGTCGTCGTCGCCCGGCCTCGCCGGGCTGGGCGCCGCGGGCAGCGTGCGGGTCAGCTACGACGTACGCGCCGTCCTGGACGTCGGGGTCGAGCTGCCCCGGGTCACCCTCGGCAGCACGCCGTCCACCCCGCCCGGCGCCGGTGGGGCGAAGCCCCGTCTCTTCGTCGTCGACACGTCCCGGCTCGACCTCGGCCTCGGCGCCAAGGTGTCCGGCACCTTCGACGCGACCGTCGGGGGCGTGACGGTCAGGCTCGGCACGCCCGCCAAGCCCGCGCACGCGGCGGTCGCGGCGCGCTTCACCCTCGCCAAGGCAAGCCCCACCCGGCAGCGGTCGACGAACCTCAAGACCTTCTTCGAGTCCCTGCTGCCCGCGCCCGGCGCCGGCAACCTCCACGAGCCCGACCCGGCGCTGCAGGCCAGGTGCACCGGCGCCCCGGCGGGCGTCGACGCGTGCGCCGTGCTGCCGGTGACCCTGCAGTCGACCCCGCTCGGCGACATCACGTTCAGCGCGCCGGACCTGCTGGAGCCCGACGCCTGGGCCTACGACATCGAGGCGCTCGAGAACTCGCTCTCGAGCCCGGCCGTGCAGTTCTCGCTGCTCCTGGACGGGCTGCGCCTCGTCTCGCAGAAGCTGCAGGCCGCCCTGGAGGCCATGCCGCCGGGGTCGAAGCTCCCGCTGATCGGGGCCGACCCGACCGCCGGGGCCGACGTGCTGCAGAAGCTCGACGAGGAGGTGCTGGGCCGTGCCCAGTCCCTGGTGGCGCAGGTGCAGGAGGCTACCTCCATTCCCGCGATCGAGCAGCGCACGCGGGACCTGCTCGGGTCCATCCCGGTCCTCGTCGACATCAACAAGGACAGCACCCGCAACGGGCAGGACGTCACGGTGACCCTGCAGTGCCGCAAGGGCAGCGGCGTCGGCACGTGCGACGCGGCCCAGCCCGTCGGCGACCTGCAGAGCTTCGAGGTCAGGCTCCCGATCGGCGGGACGGTCCTCGACGCGAAGTCCGCCTTCGACATCGGCTTCCCCGGCCTGCGCCTCGCCAGCGACGCGGAGATCGGCGCCAAGGTGGCCTGGCAGCTCGACCTGGCCTTCGGCGTGGACCGCACGAACGGCTTCTACGTCCCGTCCAACACCCAGCAGCCCGAGCTGCAGGTGACGGCGTCGGCGGCACTGCCGAACTCGGCTACCGGCAACGACCTCGACGCGACGCTGGCTTTCCTGCCGATCGCGGTCGAGGACGAGAACCCGGGGGACGACATCACGGTCAAGCTCGGGGTCGACCTCAAGAGCTCGGCACCCGGCGGGATCCTGACGCTCCAGCAGCTGGGCAGCCTGTCGCTGCAGCCGTCGCTCGACGTGCAGGCGAAGCTCGACCTCGGGCTGGCGACGTACCTGCGCGCCGGGCAGACGTCCTCGTTGCCGAAGATCAAGGCCGACCTGCGGGTCGGCGGCAGGCTGACGTGGAGCGGGGCCGAGGGCAGCAGGCCCGAGCCCCAGTTCACCGTGAGGTTCGACAACGTCCGCTTCGACATCGGCAGCATCGTCACCGACTTCCTGCGCCCGGTCGCCCGCGACCTGCGGACGTTCATCTCGCCCATCGAGCCGACGCTGGACGCGATCGAGAAGCCCATCCCCGGGGTTGCGGAGGCCGCGCGCTGGGCGGGCAGGCCGGCGCCGCGCTGGATCGACCTCATGCGCGCCGTCGACTCGGCCAACACGCAGAACGGCCGCACGAGCGGGCTGCAGGTCATCGACCGGATGCTGCTGCTGAAGAACCTCGCCCAGGCGCTCGATCAGCCGGCCGGGCAGAACGGCGAGCTGCTCCTGGGCTCCTTCGACCTGGACGCCGCGGCGGCACTCGGCCCGGTGCCCTCCGACCAGCTCGACGCCCTGGTGCGGAACGCGAGCGTCGCGACCGGCCCGGGCGGGACGAAGAAGGTCCTCGAGCGGCTGAGCCTGCGGCCCGAGACCCAGGGCGCCCTCGCCGACGCCCAGGCCAAGGGCGGGTTCACGTTCCCGGCCTTCGACGACCCGAAGCTGCTGTTCGGGATGCTCCTCGGCAAGGACGTCCCGCTGGTCCGCTACGACGCGGGCAAGCTGGGCGTCGAGCGCAGCTTCTCCTTCAGCTACCCGATCGGCCCCTTCACGCTCTACATCGGCGGCTCCGCCGGCATCGACGGGCACTTCGCCGCCGGCTACGACACCTACGGCTTCCGCAAGGCGTTCCAGGTGCTCTCCGACGACGACCCGGGCAACAACGGGTTCTGGGACGTCTCGAAGGGCCTGCTGCAGGGGCTCTATCTCGACGACCGGGACCAGCAGGGCAACGACGTGCCCGAGATCCGCTTCCGGGCCGAGCTCACCGCCGGCGCATCGGTGGGCGTGCCCGGCGTCTCGGTGGGCGCCGAGGGCGGCGTGCACGGCAACGTCGACATCAACCTGCGCGACGACGACGGCCGCGTCCGCTTCGAGGACGTCGGCCGGCAGTTCGCCGTCAACAGCAACCCGGTCTGCATGTTCAACGCCTCAGCGCACGTCGGCGCGTTCATCCGCGCCGTCGTGGACACCCCGCTGGGGGACGTGGAGTACCCGATCGCGAGCACCACCCTCCTCGACGAGCCCGACCTGACCGAGTGGTGCAACACCCCGCAGGACGCCGGTGAGCCCAAGACGGCCAGGCGCCACGCTGACGGCACGCTGGTGCTCAACGCCACGGCGAACGCGGACACGTTCATGATCGACCAGGTCGAGCCCGGCGTGGTGTCGATCAGCGCGCTCGGCGTGCAGGAGCGGTTCGAGGGCGTGACCCGCGTCTTCGGCGACATGGGCGGCGGCGCCGACCGGGTCGAGGTGCACTCCTCGGTCCCCGCCCAGCTCGACGTGGTCCTCTGCGGGGGGCTGCAGGCCGACCAGTTGCACGCCGACACCGGCAGGGCGGGGCTCTACGGCGACGCGGGCCCGGGCATCTCCATCCCGGAGGACGGCGTGGACAAGCCGCTGCCGTGCTCCTCGGCCGGAAGCGGCGGCCGGGACGACCTGCGGTCGGGGGCGTACCCGGACGTGCTCGAGGGCGGCCCCGGCGACGACGCCTTCGACGCGGGCGGCGGCAACGACACGCTCGAGGGCGGTGCGGGCAACGACACCCTGCGCGGCGGCCTCGGCGACGACGACGTGCAGGGCGGCGGCGACCAGGACACCACCGACTACAGCGACCACACCGCCGCCGTGACCGTGACGCTGCCCGGCCCGAGCGGCTCGGCCGGCGAGAAGGACACGGCCGACGCGGTGGAGACCGTCATCGGCAGCGCGGGGAACGACACGATCGTCGCCCCGCACGACCGGACGGTCCGGATCGACGGCGGGCCGGGGGACGACACCCTCACCGGCGGCGACGCGACCGACCTGCTGATGGGCGGCAGCGGCGACGACACCCTCGCCGGAGGCGGTGGCGGCAACCAGGTCGCCGGTGGCCCGGGGGACGACCGGTGGGTGGACGGGCCCGGCTGGGACTCGTTCTTCGGCCAGGAGGGGGTGGACACCGCGGACTACTCCGCGGCGCCCGGGCCGGTCGTCGTACGGCTCGACCGGCTGGCCAACGACGGCGTCGTGGGCGGTCAGCCGGACAACGTCTTCGACGCCGATACCGTGCTCGGCGGGGCGTACGACGACGTGCTGCGCGGCAGCAGGGCCGACGAGACGCTGCGCGGCAACGGCGGCAAGGACCTGGTGGAGGGCGGCCCCGGGCGGGACGTGCTGGCCGGCGGCGACGGCCCCGACACGCTGCACGGCGACCCGGGGCAGGACACGCTGGACGGCGAGGCCGGCGACGACACGGTCGACGGCGGCGCGGGGGCGGACGACCTGCGCGGCGGGGCCGGCTACGACACCGCCGACTACGCCGACCGCACCGAGTCGCTGAAGATCACCAAGGACGACGTGATCGGCGACGGGAGCTACCCCTACGACTGGAGCGCGGGCGGCCAGGCCCAGCTGGACAACGTGCACACGGACCTCGAGCACCTCGTCACGGGCAGGGCGCGCGACGACGTCTGGGGCTGGAGCGGCGCCGACGTCATCGAGACGCACGACGGCTGGGACCACGTGTTCGGCATGGGCGGGGCGGACGTCCTGGACGCCGGCCCGGGCAACGACAACGTCTACGACAAGGACTACGTCGACCACCTCGACGACGGCGCGGCCGACGTCCTGCGCGGGGGGGAGGGCAGGGACTACCTCGTGGCCCAGGGCGGCGCCGACCGGACCGAGGGCGGCTCGGGTGACGACGAGATCTGGGGCTCCCCGCAGCAGGACGTGGTCCTCGGCGGCGACGGGCGCGACACCGTCCACGGCCGCGACGGCAACGACCGCATCGAGGTGCAGGACGGCGGCAGCTGGGTGGACGCCGGCCGGGGCGACGACACCGTCCTGGGCAGCGCTCAGGGCGACTGGGTCTACGGCGGGCTCGGCTCGGACACAATCGAGACGTTCGAGGGCGAGGACACGGTGTACGGCTACGGCGAGCAGAACGCGGCGGCCGACGGCGCGAACGTCATCACCACCGGGCCCGGCGTCGACACCGTGGTCGGCGGCGACGCGGTGGACACCATCAGCACGGGTGAGGGCGCGGACTCGGTCAACTCGGCCGGCGGCGGCAACGACGTCGTCGACGGCGGGGCCGGTGGCGACAACCTGCACGGCGGCCCGGGCAACGACCTCGTCGACGGCGGCGAGGGCGAGGACACGATCGGCGGGCTCGACGGCGACGACACCCTGCGCGGCGGCGACGGCCGGGACACGATGTCCGGCTGGGCCGGCAACGACGTGCTGAGCGGCGGTGCCGGCAACGACGCGATGGACGGCGGGACGGGCGACGACACGCTCGACGGCGGTACCGGCGCTGACATCTTCGTCGGGGACACCGGCGTCGACACCGTCACGTACGCCGCTCGCACCACGTCGGTGGTGGTGGGCTTCGACGGCAACGCCAACGACGGCGACGAGTCCGACCGGCACGCGACCGACCCGCTGTCCGGGCAGCGCGACTGGGTCCAGGACTCGGTCGACCGGGTCGTGGGGGGGGCCGGCGACGACCGGCTCAGCATCGACCACCCGCGGCAGGCGGCGGCGACGCTCGAGGGCGGCCCGGGCCGGGACACGCTGCTCGTGCTGGCCACGGCTCCCGGAGCCATGACCCTGCTGGGCGGGGACGGCGACGACGCGCTCACCGGCGGTGCGGGGGCCGACCTGCTCGACGGCGGCCCGGGCGACGACGTGGAGAAGTCGGGTTCGGGTGACGACCGGTTCGTGCAAGGCGCTTCGGCCAACGGCGCCGACGACCTGACGGGTGGCCCCGGTGCGGACACCGCCGACTACTCCGGACGGGTGGTCGGATCGGCCGCTGTCACGCTCGACGAGCTGCCCAACGACGGGGCGGCCGGCGAGGGCGACAACGTCCGCGGCGACGTCGAGGGCTCGGTGCTCGGCGGCGTGGTGCCGCCGCCCCCGCCGCCCCAGCCCACCCCGACGGTGCCCGTGCCGCAGCCGACGCAGCCGGGCCCGCTGCAGCCGGCGCCGACCGGGACGGCCGCCCCGCAGCCGGCGCCGCCCGCCCCGCCCGCCCCGCCCGCGCCGCAGCCGGCGCCGTCGCAGACCGCGGTGCCGCAGCCGGCGACGCCGAAGGTGTCGGTGAGGGCCGCGTCGGTCGCCGAGGGCAAGCCCGGGAAGAAGGCGAAGCTGACGTTCACGCTCTCGCTGTCGCCGCCGGCCAAGGGACCGGTGACGGTGCGCTGGGCGGCGGCCGGCGTGACGGCCACCGCGGGCAAGGACTTCGTCAAGGCGTCGGGGACGGTGACGTTCCGCAAGGGCCGCACGTCGGCCACCGTCACGGTGCTCGTGATCGGCGACCGGTCCAGGGAGAAGGCGGAGACGCTGCGGGTGACGCTGTCGAGGCCGGCGGGCGCCGTCCTGGGGGCCAGGTCGGCGGTGGGCACGATCCGCAACGACGACCGCTAGGGCGTACGGCATCCGGGTGCCAGGGCCGCGACCACGGCCCTGGCATCCGGATGCGGCTCAGCCCAGCTCGCCCGCCGCCCGGCGGATGAGCGACACGACCTCGGCGGGGTGGCTCATCATCGGCACGTGCGAGCTGTCCAGCTCGACCGTCGTGGCGCCGGCGCGGGCGGCCATCACCCGCTCGGCCTCCGGCGGGATGACGTGGTCCTGCTTGGCGACCATGTACCAGGACGGGATCGTCCGCCACGCCGGCACGCCCGACGGCTCGTCGAAGGTCGCCAGGGCGGCGGGCCGCTGCGCCGCGGCCATGACGGCCGTCTCACGCGGGCTGAGGTCCTGGGCGAAGACCTCGTGGAAGTCGGCCGGCTTGATGTAGCCCTCCAGGCTGCCCGGCCCCGGCGCCGGCCCGGGCCAGCCGCGCAGGTCGATGTGCTCGAGCAGGTGCGTGTCGCCGCCGCCCAGCGTGCTGGCGGTCTGGACGTTCTCGCCCTGGTCGAGCGCGAAGGCCGCAACGTAGACCAGGGATTTGACATTCGGGTTCCCGGCTGCGGCGTTCGTGACGACCGCGCCGCCGTAGGAGTGTCCGACGAGGACGACCGGGCCCTCGATCTGGGCGAGGACGGACCGGAGGTACGCGGCGTCCCCGGTGAGGCTGCGCAGCGGGTTCGCGGGCGCGAGGGCGCTGTAGCCGCGCCTCTGGAGGCGCTCGATCACCTCGTTCCAGCCGGAGGAGTCGGCGAAGGCGCCGTGCACGAGCACGACCGTCGGCTTCGGCGCGTCCTTCGCGGCCGCCTCGGAGGCGACGGGGGAGTTGAGCGTGGCGAGCAGTGCCGCGGCGGCGAACAGCATTCCGCCGCGGCGCAATGACCGGCGTTGCAGGCGCATGAGCCCTCCTGATCGTGCTGACACGGATCGGCCCGGCTCGTGCGCTGCGACGGTGAAGCGCTTTCCGGCCGGATGCGGGTCACGCTAGGAGGGTCGAATTCGGGCTGTCTCGGCTCTGCGTGCAGGAGAATCGACCATGGGTGCACCGCGGATCTTCCGCCGACGGCCCCGGGAGCGGTAGCGTCCGGGACGGATGCCCGACCGGCCGCGGGGGTGCGCGGAAATGGCGCTGCTGCTCGACACCGACACGATCCCCGGCGCCCGGGCGCGTCTCGACGCGTTCCACGACGCGTGCGCGGCGGCCGACATCCCCTGGTACGTCGTCCACGAGGGCCAGCAGGACGGGCTCCGGTCCCGGGTCGAGCACTGGCAGCTCGGCGGGGTCGCGCTGCTGACCGAGTCCAGCGGGGGCATCTCCTGCCGTCGGACGGCCCGCGAGCTGCGCCGGGCGCCGCGCGAGGTGCTCGTGCTCAGCGTGCAGCAGGGGGCGGAGTGGGCGGCCGAGACGCAGGGCACGACCCGCACGTCGCTGTCGAGCGAGCTGTTCCTCAAGGACCTGACCACCACGTCGCACTACGTGCGGCGGGGGCCGGGCTCCGCCCACTTCCTCCTCGTGGACCACGCGCGGCTCGGGCTGCCGGCGGAGGACGTACGCCGCGCCGTGCGCCGGCTGGAGTCCAGCCCCCTGCTCGACCTGGTCCGCGACCACGTCGCCGGGCTGGTGCCGGCAGCGCGCGTGGTCGCGCCGGGCCCGGCCACGGCGGCGCTGGCCGCCGCGACCATCGAGCTGCTGCGCGCGCTGGTGATGACCGCGGCGGACGAGGCCGGGGCGCCGCGGGCGTACGCGCTGGCCGAGACGCTGCTGCCCCGGCTCCGGCTGCACATCACGCGCAACCTGCGCGACCCCGGGCTGACCCCGGCGCGCATCGCCGCGGCGCACGCGGTCTCGCTGCGCCAGCTCTACAACGTCTGGGCGCGCAGCGGCGAGCCGACGCTCGCGCAGTACATCCTGCGCGAGCGGCTGGCGGGGGCGCGGGCCGAGCTGGCCTCGCCGGCGGGGCGCGGGCGTACGGTCGCGGCGGTCGCGTCCGGGTGGGGGTTCGGCGACGCGACGCACTTCGGGCGGCGGTTCCGGCAGGCGTACGGGGTCAGCCCGGGGGAGTGGCGGCGGCAGGCGGCCGGCTCCTGACCCGGGTCGTCCACAGGCGCGGGCCGTCGCGGGCGTGGCGCCGCGCGGTCGTCCCCAGCCTCCCCCGCAGACGGCGCCCGGGCGCTTAACCTCGTACGTCATGGCGAGCGGCGTGCGCAAGATCCCGGGCGTGGGGGAGACCCTCAGCGCCGCCGTCGCCGCGCTCGGGGGCGCCGAGCGCGTGGGCCAGGTGACGATGGCGGAGGCGGTCGCCGACGCGATGGAGGCCGGCGAGCACCTGCTGGTCCAGGCGGGCACCGGCACCGGCAAGTCGCTGGCCTACCTGGTGCCGGCGCTGCTGCACGCGGCCCGGGGGGACGGCCCGGTGGTGGTGGCCACGGCGACGCTGGCGCTGCAGGCCCAGATCGTCGACCGGGACCTGCCGCGGCTGGCCCACGCGGTGTCGCCGCTGCTCGGGCGCAAGCCGACCTTCGCGATCCTCAAGGGCCGGTCGAACTACGTCTGCAAGGCCAAGCTCTCCGGCGCGGTCCCCGACGACGACGCGTCGGCCCTGTTCAGCACGCCGTCGACCCCGCTCGGCAAGGACGTGCAGCGGGCCCGCGAGTGGGCGGGCGAGACCGACAGCGGGGACCGTGACGAGCTGGTGCCCGGCGTGTCGCAGCGGGCGTGGCGGCAGGTCAGCGTCACCTCCCGCGAGTGCGTCGGCGCGCAGAAGTGCGCGTTCGGCCAGGAGTGCTTCGCCGAGCTGGCCCGCGCGCGGGCGGCCGAGGCCGACATCGTGGTCACCAACCACGCGCTGCTGGCGATCGACGCGCTCGAGTCGTTCCAGGTGCTGCCCGAGCACGACGTGGTCGTGGTCGACGAGGCGCACGAGCTGGTGGACCGGGTGACTGGGGTGGCGACGGCGGAGCTGACGGCGTCGATGGTGGAGCGGGCCGGGTCGCGCGCGCTCAAGCTGGTCGACGACGAGGCGGCCGACCTGCAGGAGTCGGCGACCGAGCTGGCCCGGGCGCTGGACGACCTGCCGCCGGGCCGGCTGCCCTCGCCGCTGCCGGCCGCGCTGACCGACGCGCTGATCACGATGATGGACGCCGCGCGGGCGACGCAGTCGGCGCTCGGGCGGGTCAAGGACGCCGATGAGGGCGACAAGAAGGCCGCGCGGGCGGCGGTGGACGCGGCGTACGAGGTGGCCGACCGGCTGCTCACGGGCTCGCAGTGGGACGTGGCGTGGGTGACGGTGAGCGAGCGCGGGCCGGCCGTGGCGCGCAGCCTGCACGTGGCGCCGCTGTCGGTGGCCGGGCTGCTGCGCGACCGGCTGTTCGGCGAGCGGACCGTGGTCTGCACGTCCGCGACGCTGGAGCTCGGCGGGTCGTTCGACCTGGTGGCGCGCTCGCTCGGGCTGGGCGTGATCACGATCGACGGCGAGGACGTGGCGGGGTCGGCGTACTCGTCGCTGGACGTGGGGACGCCGTTCGACGCGGCGCGGCAGGGGATCCTCTACGTCGCGTCGCGGCTGCCGCAGCCCGGGCGGGAGGCGATGGCCCCGCAGGTGCTGGACGAGCTGGCGGCGCTGGTGGAGGCGGCCGGCGGGCGGACGCTGGGGCTGTTCTCCTCCATGCGGGCGGCGCAGGAGGCGGCGTACGCGATGCGCCAGCGGCTCGACGTGCCGATCATGCTGCAGGGCGAGGACACGACGGCCGAGCTGGTCCGCCAGTTCGCCTCGACCGCGTCGTCGTGCCTGTTCGGGACGATGTCGCTCTGGCAGGGCGTGGACGTGCCGGGGTCGGCGCTGCAGCTGGTGGTGATGGACCGGATCCCGTTCCCGCGGCCGGACGACCCGCTGATGGCGGCGCGCAAGGACGCGGCGGGGCCGGCCGGGTTCCAGACGGTCTACACGGCGCACGCGGCGCTGCGGATGGCGCAGGGCGCGGGCCGGCTGCTGCGGGCGGTGACGGACCGGGGCGTGGTGGCGATCCTGGACCCGCGGCTGACGACGAAGCCCTACGGCCGGTTCCTGCGCGAGAGCCTGCCGCCGTTCTGGATGACGACCAACCGCGAGACCGTGCTCGAGGCGCTGCGCCGGATCGACAAGGACGCCCCGCCGATCGTGCCGGTCCGCGTGCCGCCCCCGCGGGCGGGAGCGGTGGCCGTCGCTTCGGGGTAGGGGCGTCCCGTGGCCGGCAAGGACAAGCTGTCGACGTACCGCTCGATGCGGTCGGCCGATCGCACGCCGGAGCCGGTGCCCGCCGAGGGGCCGCTGCCGGAGGGCAATGACGACACGTTCGTCATCCAGGAGCACCACGCGACGGCGCTGCACTGGGACTTCCGGCTCGAGCGGGACGGGGTGCTGGTGTCGTGGGCGGTGCCCAAGGGGCTGCCGACCGACCCGAAGCGGAACCACCTGGCGGTCCACACCGAGGACCACCCGCTGGAGTACGCGTCGTTCGCCGGGGAGATCCCGCACGGCGAGTACGGCGGCGGGCAGGTCCACCAGTGGGCGCGCGGGACGTACGAGACGGTGAAGTGGACCGACCGCGAGGTCCAGGTCGTGCTGCACGGCGGGCCGGCCGAGATCGACGGCGCGAAGTTCGTGCTGTTCGCGACCGGCGGCAAGAACTGGATGGTGCACCGGATGAGCCCTGCCCCCGCCGCGGTCTCGGGAGGCGCCTGGGCGCCGTTGCCCGAGCTGATCAAGCCGATGCTGGCCACGGCGGGGCCGCTGCCGCCCGCTCGGGACGACGACCAGTGGGCCTACGAGATGAAGTGGGACGGCATCCGGGCGGTCGTCTACGTGGAGGGCGGCCGGGCGCGGGCGGTGTCGCGCAACGACCTGGACGTGACGGGCGGCTACCCGGAGCTGCGGGCGCTGGGCGAGGCGCTCGGCTCGCGGCAGGTGGTGCTGGACGGGGAGCTGGTGGCGTTCGGCCCGGACGGGCGGGTGTCGTTCGGGGCGCTGCAGCAGCGGATGCACGTACGCGGCTCCCAGGTGCGCGCGCTGGCCCGCTCGGTGCCGGTGACGTACCTGGTCTTCGACGTGCTGCACCTGGACGGGGAGCCCACGCTGGGGCTGCCGTACGACGAGCGGCGGGCGCTGCTCGAGGGCCTCGGGCTGGCGGGGGCACGCTGGGCGACGCCGCCGGTGTTCGTGGGCGGCGGCGCGGACGCGATGGCGGTGTCCAAGGCCCAGGGGCTCGAGGGCGTGGTGGCCAAGAAGCGCGACTCGACGTACGACCCGGGGCGGCGCTCGGGGTGCTGGGTGAAGGTCAAGCACTTCCTCACCCAGGAGGTCGTGCTGGCGGGCTGGAAGCCGGGGGAGGGGCGGCGCCGCGGGGGCATCGGGTCGCTGGTGCTGGGGGTGTACGGCGACGAGGGGCTGACGTACGTGGGGAACGTGGGGACCGGGTTCACGTCGGCCGCGCTGGCCGACCTGGAGCGGACGCTCGCGCCGCTCGAACAGGCCCAGAGCCCCTTCGACGTCGAGGTCCCGAAGACACACGCCAAGGACGTGCATTGGATCTCACCAACCCTGGTTGGTGAGGTTGAGTTCGGTAACTGGACCCGAGACGGAAGACTGCGTCACCCTTCGTGGCGGGGCCTGCGGCCGGACAAACGGCCGGAGGAGGTACGTGTAGAGCCGCAGGGAAAGGGCTAGGCTGCCCCTCGTGGCCGATCGAGAGTGGACCTTCCTCAGCAACCACGGGCACGTGCTCGTGGCCATCGCCCAGGACCCCGAGGCACGGGTCGTGGACATCGCCGAGCGAGTCGGCATCACCGACAGGGCCGTGCAGGCGATCCTGAACGACCTCGAGTCGACCGGGTACGTGCGCCGCACGCGTGAGGGGCGCCGCAACACGTACCGCGTCCTCCGCGGGGGCCGGCTGCGCCACCCGCAGGAGAAGAAGGTGCGCGTCGGCGGGTTCCTGGAGCTGTTCGGCGCCTGAGCTGGCTTCACGGGAGGCGGTCGCTGCTGTGGCCGCCTCTTCGTGGTTGGTGCTCGCGGGAGTCCGGGGGGTCTGCTGGCAGTGGCGGCCCCTGGCTTGAGCTGTTGACGGGTCGGCCCTCCGGGTGAGGCCAGCCTCACCCGTCTGTGGATAACCCGCGCGGGGTGCGTCTGCACTAGCTAGCGTCCCCGGTCATGCGCTACTGGTCCTTGGGCAGGGTGGCCGCCGGCGGGGTGGCTGGAGTCGTGCTGGCTGGGTGCGGCGGGGGTGGGGGCGCTGCTGCGCCGGCGGTGGTGATACCGACGGTGGCGGTGAGTGTGGGTGCGAGCGCGAGTGCGACGGTTACGTCCGTTGTCCCTACGCCGACTGCCGACGTGACCGCACATGATTTCGAAGGCGCCAAGGCCTTCGTTCGCCACTATGTAGCACTCCTGAATCGTGCTTATGGTACGGGCGACGTCGCCCCGTTACTAGCACTGAGCAGCGGTGACTGCCAGACATGCTCGAGGTACGTGGACTCCGTCGAGCGAGTACATGAAGCCGGTGGTCACTTCACCAGCTTTGCGATGGTGCTGAAAGACGTTGCCGCGCCGGGAGGAGCGCCGACCGGGTTCCAGGACATATCAGTAGTAGCTGACCATGCTGCTCTGGCCTACCGATTGCCCGGAGGAAACGAACGGGTTGTGGACCAGCCGGTCGTGGGCAGCAGTTCCATCTTCCGCCTGGTGCGTCTGGATGCGGGCTGGCAAGTTGCGGAAGTCATCGATGCGGACGGTTCGCTATGACGAGGTGGTGTAGACCTGCCTCCGTCCTGATGCTGCTAGTCCTGTCGTGGCTGTTGCAGGTGGTGCCAGCGGAGGCTGCAGATATCGAGATTTGCGGTCCCAAGAGTTGCGAGGGGGACGGCTGGGTCGTTGGGGAGGAGGCGACTACACCGGGCTCCGCCAAGGATGGCGGGTCCTCCGGAGGCGCTGCCGCTCCCGGTGCACAGAAACCCTACATCGAGAAGGCCTACACCCCGGCCTGCGACGGCAACAAGCCGGAGGAGGTCGTCGACTCCGGTTGCACGCGAGCAACAACTGGCTGCGGGGTGGGACAGCTCAACTTCTGGGTGTGGCGGCGCACCGTTGACCCGGTGGCGGGAACTCGCAGCGATTGGCAACAGGGTGGCATGGTATGTCGCTCGCCGAGGGATCCGACGGAAGAAGACCCGCGAGCTACTCTTCCGCAGATTGTCGCAGCCTTCAAGGCATTAACTGTGCCAGTCGCAAGACCACAAATCCAACCCTCCGGCAGGTCGCTGGTGGGATTGGATACGATCTTCTACACGCGAGTCGGTGCTCAAACCTGGACTGATGTCCTCGTCGCGGTGGAGCAGATCGACTTCACCGCGACCCCCGAGCGCTACATCTGGCACTTCGGTGACGGCACCGAGCTCACCACCACGGACCCGGGCAAGCCCTACCCGAACCAGACCATCACGCACCAGTACAAGCAGTCCGGCGCACGCGTCTCGCCATCAGTGACAGTCGTTTGGGCAGGCAAGTACCGCCACCATGACGAGACCACCTGGCACGAGGTTCCGGAGCGGGTGGAAGCGGACGGCCCGAGTGTCACCCTCGAGGTTGCCTCGGCGGCATCCGAGCTGGTCAGCGGGGAGCAGTAGGGCGCGTCCGGAACATCCAGAAAGGTGCCCGCTAGCCCTTTGCCGAGAGTGGCCTGACTGCTACGCTCCACCTCGGTCGCAAGAGGTTCGTGCGTGTGTGCGTAGGTTGCGTGTCGCTCGCAGTGGATCGATCACGCGGGCGTGTAGGTCCCATGCAGAGGTGGGGCCCCCGTGGCGGCCGAGCCAGGAAGGTTCAAGGTTATGGCTCAGGGCACCGTTAAGTGGTTCCGTGACGACAAGGGCTACGGGTTCATCGAGCAGGACGGTGGCCCCGACCTGTTCGTGCACTTCCGTGCCATCCAGGGCAACGGGTTCAAGACCCTTGCCGAGGGGCAGCGCGTGGAGTTCGACACCGAGCAGGGTCAGAAGGGGCCGCAGGCGGTCAACGTCCGCGTCGTCTGAAACACCCTAGACTTCGACGAAGCCCCGCCGACTGATGGTCGGCGGGGCTTCGTCGTTGTGGGTACTGCGGGTCGCGGCCCCACCCGCTTCCCGGGAATGCACGCACCTCTCGGCAGGTCAATACTGCGACGGTTACGACTTCGTAACCGTCCAGTGAAGGAAAGCTGTCGAGATGGC
Organism: Motilibacter aurantiacus; assembly: GCF_011250645.1. Lineage (NCBI taxonomy): Bacteria > Bacillati > Actinomycetota > Actinomycetes > Motilibacterales > Motilibacteraceae > Motilibacter > Motilibacter aurantiacus. The sequence goes on along the minus strand of NZ_JAANNO010000002.1, from coordinate 109,094 downwards.
CGGCTAGACCTTTCGTAGCACCGCGACAACGCGCCCGAGCACAGTTGCGTCGTCACCGGGAATGGGCTCGTAGGCGCTGTTGTGTGGCAGCAGCCAGATGTGGCCGTCGCGCCGGCGGTAGGTCTTCACCGTTGCCTCGCCGTCGATCATGGCCGCGATGATCTCCCCGTTGTCCGCTACGGGCTGCTGCCGGACGACGACCCAGTCGCCGTCGCAGATCGCCGCGTCGATCATGGAGTCGCCGCGCACCTCGAGCAGGAACAGTTGCCCGTCGCCGACCAGGCGCCGCGGGAGAGGAAAGACGTCCTCGACAGCCTGCTCGGCCAGGATCGGGCCGCCGGCCGCGATCCGACCGACCAGGGGCACGTAGCTCGGGGCGGGGCGCTCGTCGAGCTCGCCCGTCTCGTCCGGCACCGCGTCCAGCTCCGGCGTGACGACCTCGATCGCTCGCGGCCGGTTGGGGTCACGGCGCAGGTAGCCCTTGCGCTCGAGCACCCGTAGCTGGTGAGCGACGCTGCTCGGACTGGTGAGCCCAACGGACTCACCGATCTCGCGCATGCTGGGCGGATAGCCCCGGCGCTCCACGTTGTCGCGGATCACCTCGAGCACCTTGCGCTGACGAGGCGTCAGCCCGGACGCGTCGGCAGGGCCGTCGGGGATCTCGCGGACGCTCACGCGCTCCTCCAAGTAGTGCTGCAGCCCCTCGCGCCGCCAGTCAGCGGCCGCGATCTCGCGTCCAGACGCTAGCGATGATCACCCGTCCGTTCAAACAAGTGTTCGATTCGGCGTGTTGCCTGTCAGTCCCAGGTGGTACAACACGTACAGGTGTTCGATCGAACGCCTGTACGAGACTGGAGGCTACCGATGACTGCTCTGACCATCGCACCGCGCACGCTGCCCCGTCAGCAGCACACACGCGCGCACCTGCGGCTCACGACCCGCGGCAAGGCCGTCATCGTCCTGGCGTTGGCGCTCGTCGCCCTGCTGGCGCTCAGCTGGGGGCGCGGCGGCGGTGTGCAGGCGTCGTCGATTTCGGCGGGACCCGCGACCGCCTACGTCAGTGTCGAGCCGGGCGACACCCTCTGGGCCATAGCCCTGAGAGCCGCGCCTGGGGACGACCCCCGCGACACCGTCGACCGTATCCTCGACCTGAACGCCATGACGACGACTCAGCTGCAGCCGGGTCAGCGGCTCATCGTGCCGGCCTCCTGAGGGCGACCGCAGAACGCCGCGCGGCTCGTTCGAACCGCATGCACTTAGGCGGTCGCCGGTTTCGGCTGAGCCGGCCCCTGCGCTGTTGAGGGGTGTCGCCCTCCACCGCGTTAGGTGATCCTCTCGCCTCACGCTCCGGCCCAGGCTCCCCGCCCGTCGAGTCCCACCAAGTGCGAGTCGTGCGCGCCACCTCGTGAGTGGCGTTGACGTCGACCTGCAACCGCCTGTCTGCGAGCACCAGTGCTCGTATCGCCGCCGCGTGCACTCCTACGAGGACGCGGGCTGTGTGCGAGTCCCAGTTCAGCGGTGTGTCCGCGCCCGTGCGCCGCGCGCCCCTCCTTTACAACCGGCCGGCCCCCTGTACGAGCGGCGTCGCCTGAGCGAGCTCACACCACCTGGTGCTACACCGCCTTCGCGGCCAGCGCCGGCCGTCACCGTCCACATGTCGCTGCGGGCAATGCGCCGTCCGGACACCCGCGCCGCGCGCAACCTGCTTCCACACGACGCTCGCCCCAAGGCCTTCTCGGCCGTCCTGTCCGGCGACACGCCCGACACGCCCACGGCTCCGGAACCGCTTTTCGCCGCGCGACCTGGGACGACGCGATCGACCCCTGGCCCGAGGTTGCGGTCTAGTGCCCGGCCCCCGTAAGGTCCACTACATCTTGTACTTACACCCGTGTAAGTCATCCACATGTGGTCCCCAGCTTCTCCCGAGGTTGTCCCCAACTTCGTGCACAGCCGGGCCACCCAGGGCCTGAGGAGGCAGCGGTGCACTGCCCGTTCTGCCGCCACACCGACTCCCGCGTGGTCGACAGCCGAGTGAGCGACGACGGCGCCAGCATCCGGCGCCGCCGGCAGTGCCCCGAGTGCACGCGCCGCTTCACGACGGTCGAGACCGCGAGCCTCGCCGTCATCAAGCGCAGCGGCGCCACCGAGCCGTTCAGCCGCGCGAAGGTCCTCGTCGGTGTCCGGAAGGCCTGCCAGGGCCGCCCGGTCACCGAGGACCAGCTCGCCCTGCTCGCCCAGCGCGTCGAGGAGGCCATCCGCCTCTCCGGCTGCGCCGAGGTCGAGGCCCACGAGGTGGGGCTGGCTGTCCTCGAGCCGCTCCGCGAGCTCGACGAGGTCGCCTACCTGCGCTTCGCCAGCGTCTACCAGGGCTTCGACTCCCTCGAGGACTTCGAAGCCGCCATCACCCTGCTGCGCGCCGAGCGGGAAGCGGTGGGCCTCGAGCCCGCCGCAGGCTCGGCGAGCGGCTGACCGCGTACGAGGCCGACGGTGGCCGGATCGGACGCGAACGAGTCTCAGCTGCCGGAATGGCCTGAGATGCCCAGCTTGTTTTACATCTATGAGGAGGACCGGGTCGTGACGGAGACGTCGAGCGAGCGCAAGCCGACGGTGCGTCGCCAGCGCGGAAGCGTGCCGGCGGGGCTGAAGGTCGAGCGCATCTACACGACTCCCGGGGTTCACCCGTACGACGAGGTGACCTGGGAGCGGCGCGACGTCGTCCAGCAGAACTGGAAGACCGGCGAGACGATCTTCGAGCAGCACGGGGTCGAGTTCCCGGACTTCTGGTCGGTGAACGCCTCCACGATCGTCACCACGAAGTACTTCCGTGGCGCCGTCGGCACCCCGCAGCGCGAGTGGAGCCTCAAGCAGCTCATCGACCGCGTCGTGCTCACCTACACCAAGGCCGGCAAGGACAACGGCTACTTCGCGTCCGAGGCCGACGCCGAGGTCTTCGAGCACGAGATGACCTACGCGCTGCTGCACCAGGTCTTCGCGTTCAACTCCCCGGTGTGGTTCAACGTCGGCACCGCCGAGCCGCAGCAGGTCTCGGCCTGCTTCATCCTCTCGGTCGACGACTCGATGGAGTCGATCCTCAACTGGTACCGCGAGGAGGGGCTCATCTTCAAGGGCGGCTCCGGCGCCGGCCTCAACCTCTCGCGCATCCGTTCGAGCAAGGAGCTGCTGTCCTCCGGCGGCACCGCGAGCGGCCCGGTCAGCTTCATGCGCGGCGCCGACGCCAGCGCGGGGACCATCAAGTCAGGCGGTGCCACCCGGCGCGCGGCGAAGATGGTCGTGCTCGACGTCGACCACCCCGACATCGAGGAGTTCGTCGAGACCAAGGCGCGCGAGGAGAACAAGATCCGCGCCCTCCGCGACGCTGGCTTCGACATGGACCTGGGCGGCGCGGACATCACGTCCGTGCAGTACCAGAACGCCAACAACTCGGTCCGCGTCAACGACGAGTTCATGCAGGCGGTCGAGAAGGGCGGGGAGTTCGGGCTTCGTGCCCGCAAGGACGGCACGGTCATCGAGACCGTCGACGCCCGCGAGCTGTGGCGCAAGATCGCCCAGGCCGCGTGGGAGTGCGCCGACCCCGGCATCCAGTACGACGGCACGATCAACGACTGGCACACCAACCCCGAGACCGGCCGCATCACCGCGTCCAACCCCTGCTCGGAGTACATGTCGCTGGACAACTCCTCGTGCAACCTCGCGTCGCTCAACCTCATGAAGTTCCTCCGCGACGACGACACGTTCGACGCGCAGGCCTTCGCCAAGGTCGTCGAGCTCGTCATCACCGCGATGGACATCTCCATCTGCTTCGCCGACTTCCCGACCGAGGCCATCGGCGAGACGACGCGCGCCTACCGCCAGCTCGGCATCGGGTACGCCAACCTGGGCTCGCTGCTCATGGCGACCGGCCACGGCTACGACTCGCCCGGCGGCCAGTCCATCGCGGCCGCGATCACCTCGCTCATGACGGGTGTCGCCTACCGCCGGTCCGCCGAGCTCGCCGGCATCGTCGGCGCGTACGACGGCTACGCCCGCAACGCGACCGCGCACAAGCGGGTCATGCGCAAGCACGCCGCCGCGAACGACTCGCTACGCACCATCGGTGCCATGGACCGCGACCTCCACACCCTCGCCACCAAGGCGTGGGAGGAGTGCCTGTCGATCGGTGAGCGCAACGGCTGGCGCAACGCGCAGGCCTCACTGCTCGCCCCGACCGGAACCATCGGCTTCATGATGGACTGCGACACCACGGGCATCGAGCCGGACTTCTCGCTGGTGAAGTTCAAGAAGCTCGTCGGTGGCGGCTCTATGCAGATCGTCAACCAGACGGTGCCGCGGGCCCTGCGCCAGTTCGGCTACCCGCAGGAGACCATCGAGGCGATTGTCGAGTACATCGCCGAGCACGGCCATGTCGTCGACGCCCCCGGCCTGCGCCCGGAGCACTACGAGGTCTTCGACTGCGCCATCGGTGAGCGCGCGATCGCCCCCATGGGGCACGTGCGCATGATGGCCGCGGTGCAGCCGTTCCTGTCCGGCGCCATCTCCAAGACCGTCAACATGCCGGAGACGGCGACGGTGGAGGAGATCGAGGACGTCTACTTCCAGGGTTGGAAGATGGGCCTCAAGGCGCTCGCGATCTACCGCGACAACTGCAAGGTCGGCCAGCCGCTGTCCGACGCGAAGGCCAAGACCGCTTCGGCTGAGGCCCCTGTCGCCGAGGCCGCGCCCGCGCCGGTCATCGAGTACCGCCCGACCCGCAAGCGCCTTCCGAAGTCCCGTCCGTCGATGACGACCTCGTTCCGCGTCGGCGGCGCCGAGGGGTACATGACGGCCGGCTCCTACCCCGACGACGGCCTCGGCGAGGTCTTCCTCAAGCTCGGCAAGCAGGGCTCGACCCTCGCCGGAGTCATGGACGCCTTCTCCATCGCGGTGTCGATCGGCCTGCAGTACGGCGTGCCGCTCGAGACGTTCGTCGAGAAGTTCACCAACCTGCGCTTCGAGCCGGCGGGCCTCACCGACGACCCCGACGTCCGCATGGCCCAGTCGATGATGGACTACATCTTCCGACGCCTGGCGCTGGACTACCTGCCCTTCGAGACGCGGGCCGAGCTGGGCATCTACTCCGCCGAGGAGCGGGCACGCCAGCTCGACACCGGCTCCTACGAGGCCGTGCAGTCGGCCGACGACGACGTGGAGGAGGAGCTCGAGACTTACGCCCAGTCGGCGCCGGTCACGCCGGCTCCCAAGGCGGTGCAGTCCGCTCCTGCGGAGGTGCACTCGTCGGCGGAGCTGATGGAGGCGCAGTTCGGGCGGACCGCTGACGCGCCGCTGTGCATGAGCTGCGGGACGAAGATGCGGCCTGCCGGTAGCTGCTACGTGTGCGAGGGGTGCGGGAGCACGAGCGGGTGCAGCTGAGGCGGCTCACGGCGACGTCGCGGCGAGTTGCGGGGACTTCCTAACGGCGGTTTCAGCGTCGCGTCGGCTGCCGGCCCTAGAGATCTGTACCGACTGACACTGCTGGTTGCATCTTGGTGACGCGACCGCCCCGGGTGCTCAGGCTCGACCTGCAGCCCCCGGGGCGGCGTCCTCCGATGCCCGTGAGGTCGAGCTCCGCGGCGATCAAGAACCCCGTTGCCCGCGGGACCTCATAAAGTTCACGCGGCCTCCTGGCTCGCGATCGGGATGCGGCCTGCTGTGCGCCGCTCGCTACGACAGCCGCCCGCGCCCCGGCGCCGTCGTCGGTCCCGCCGGTGCCTGCGCAACACCAAGCAGATCGCCCGCGCCTTCGGCCCCTTGCCACGTTCCAGACCCGCACCCGCGGCGAGGACGGCCCGCCGGTCCGCTTCGTGCCCTGCGCCGCAGAGGACGCTCTGGCCACGGCAGACGACCAGGTCGATCTGCTGCTGGACGAGGGGTGGGCGCCGGAGCACCTCGCCCTCCTGACGACCGGACGGCGACACCCCGAGCAGGTCGCGCGTCAGGACCGGGGGCAGCGGGAGTACTGGGAGACTTTCTGGGACGCCGAGCAAGCACGTCCTCGGCTTCAAGGGCCTCGAGCGGCCGGTCGCGGTCCTGGCCGTGAACCGGTTCGGGACCGACGAGCGGGCTCGGGAGAAGCTGTACGTCGGGCTGTCCCGAGCCCGCGATCTGCTGGTGGTGTGCGGTGACCCGCATGAGATCGAGCGCATCGGCGGCCCCGCCGTGATGCAGCGGCTGCGGGGCGGGCACTCGTAGCCGACGTGGTGCGTCCGGACGCTCGCTACCCGAGGGGAAGGCATGCAGGCAGCTCGCCAGCCGCCCAGCCTCCCGGACGGGACACCGGAGCGGACGGTGCAGCAGGCACTACCGACAACCGTCGTGAAGCTGCCTACGCTTCAGAGGCCATGCCCGCCGCGACGGACGGAGCTCGACGTGCCGCGCCAGGCGCCGCAGGACGAAGCCCAGCAGGGCATGCGCGGCCGGCTGCCTCGCGCCGCGGGCGACGTGCTTCCCTCGCTGGAGGAGGTGGCCGGTGCTTTCGTCACAGCCCTGCTCGCCTTCGCCGTGTTCTGCTGGCTGGGCGTCGTCCTGGCCCTGTCGCTCGTCGGCGTCGGCCTGCTGCTGGCCCCGCGCGCGTTACGCACCGTCCACGCTGTCGCGGACCGGGAGCGTGTGAGGCTGCGTCGTAGCGGCAGGTCCTTCCTCGGCCCGGGCGACCCGCCCCGCGACCTCCGCGAGGCGCGCCACGACCCGGACGTACGCCGTGAGCTGCGCTGGCTCGTCGGCCACGCCACCGGCGGCCTGCTGCTCGCGGCCCTCGGCCTGCTGCTGCCGATCTCCGGCCTGCGCGACATCAGCGTCCCGCTCTGGTGGCGTGTCTTCCCGAAGGGCGAGGTGACGCCGACGCTGAGCCTGTGGGTGGTCGGCAGCTGGGGGAGCGCGTTCGCCGCCCTCCTGCTCGGCGTCGGCTGGATCGCCCTCGGCGCTTGGCTGACCCCGAGGATGGCCCGCTGGCTCGTACGCCGGGGGCTGCGGCTGCTGCCGATCGACCCGAGCAGCGACCTGACGCTGAGGGTGGCTCAGCTGTCCGCGACCCGGGCCGCGGCGCTCGACGCACACGCGACCGAGCTGCGCCGGATCGAGCGGGCGCTCCACGACGGCACGCAGAACCGCCTTGTCGCGGTCACCGTCCTGCTCGGTGCCGCACGCCGCGCCGCCGAGCGCAATCCTGCGGCAGCGCCCGAGATCCTCGAGCGCGCGCAACTGGCGGCCGAGGAGGCGCTTGCCGAGCTGCGCAGCGTCGTCCGCAGCATCCTCCCGCCGGTGCTCGCTGATCGCGGCCTCACGGGTGCGCTGCGCGGGCTCGCAGCGACCAGCCCGATCAGGTGCGACCTGCGGGTGGACGTGCCCGGCCGATGCGCAGCCGCGGTGGAGGCCACCGCGTACTTCGCCGTCGCCGAAGCGCTGACCAACGGCTCGCGGCACAGCGGTGCGACGTCGATCGACGTGGAGGTGCAGCGAAGAGGCGACGACCTGCACCTCCGGGTCACCGACGACGGCAAGGGCGGGGCGGACGAGTCACGGGGGAGCGGCCTGCTCGGCATCCGGCGACGCGTCGAGGCGCTCGACGGCACGCTGACGATGACGAGCCCGGTCGGCGGGCCCACAACTCTGGAGGTACAGCTGCCGTGCGGATCGTGATCGCCGAGGACGACGCCCTGCTCCGCGAGGGCGTCGCGCTGCTGCTCAAGGCCGAGGGCCTCGACGTCGTCTCCGCCACGGACGGTCCCGAGCCGTTCCTCGCCGCCGTCGACGAGCACAGGCCCGACGTCGCCATCGTCGACGTACGTATGCCGCCGACCCATACCGACGAGGGCATCGTCGCCGCCGTCGAGGCCCGCCGTCGGCAGCCGGAGCTGGCGGTGCTGGTGCTGTCGGCGTACGTCGAGCAGGCCTTCGCGACCGACCTGCTGGCCAGCGGGGCCGCGGGGCTCGGCTACCTGCTCAAGGAGCGCGTCGGGCGCGTGGAGTCGTTCCTCGAGGCGTTGCACCGGGTCGCCGCAGGCGGCACGTCGATCGACCCCGACGTCGTCGCGCAGCTCATGACGCGCGGGCGTGCGGACGCGGGCCTGGAGCGGTTGACGTCGCGCGAGCGCGAGGTGCTCGACCTCATGGCGCAGGGGCTCGGCAACGCCGCTATCGCCGAGCGGCTCGTCGTCACCGACGGCGCGGTGCACAAGCACATCCGCAGCATCTTCTCCAAGCTCGACCTGCCGCCGACCGAGCAGACCGACCGGCGGGTGGTCGCCGTCCTGCGGTACCTAGAGGACGTGAGGCGATGACTCAGCGGGAGCAGCCCGGGCGGACAGGCAGCCAGTAAGGCCAGCGCCGCCGCGGCCCCATGTGGCGCGGCGGCGCTGGCGCGAGCAGTGGGTGGTCAGCGCTTGTTCACCCAGGCACCGCGGTCTTCACTGGAGAAGATGTCAGGCTGCCAGAAGACGACATAGTCGCCCTTTCCGGCGTCCTTGTCCTCGAAACAGACGCGACCAGTGATCTTCCCGCCGGGCGCCAGCCCGCCGCCCGCGACGTCGAGGTCCTTGTCGTCAGCCGTGAACGCCATGTCCAGCACTGCACCGTTCGGCGTCTGCATCTTCCAGGACAAGGTGTTCCATTCCTGCTGGTCGTCGTCCCGGTTGACCAACGTAACGTTGGTGCACAGGTGTTCGCCGAGGAAGTCGACGCTGACCTGCTTCAGGGGGGTTGTCGTTGCCGTCCAGCCCGAGAGCTTGACCGACTCGCCGGCCTTCACCGCAGTGTCACCGTCCTTCTTGCCCGGGTAGGTGATCTCGACCGGTGGCGGTGGAGGCGGCGGGGCTGCCTCGGTCGTTGCAGGCGCAGCTTGAGTTGTAGCCGGCGCCGCCTCCGTGGGCTCTACAGCCGGCGCGCTCGCGCTCGCTGCGGGCGGAGCGGCAGGCTTCTTCGCTGCAGCTGGCGCGTTCCCGGCCTGGTTGTTCGAACTGCCGCCGGACCCGCCGCTGGTGGCAATGCCTGTCACGAGCAGAACCAGGAACACGCCTGCTACCCAAACCCAGACCCGCTTGAAGAGCGGCTTCTTCCTCGTCGGCTCAGGCGGTACCACCGGCGGATAGCCGCCTTGGAACCCAGGCGGCGGACCCTGGTACTGACCACCCGGCGGCGGGTATCCGGAGGCTGGGTAGCCGCCAGGAGGCGGCGGATAGTGCGGAACGCCGGACTGCCCTGGTGGTGGGTACTGCGGACCTTCGCCACCGGATGGCGGCATGTTGTTCGACATATGTTCCCCCGAACGATTGTGCAAGCAGGACGACCGTACCGAGTAGTCCTTGATCGTGCGTCGAGAACGCGGAAACGATGCCCGAGTGTGCATCGCCGCTCCGAACGGTCACCGCCTCTTGAGGCAAGCTATCCGGATACGCCCGACGGGCGTATCCGGATAGCTGAGGACGCCCGCCGGTAGTGCAGGCGTTACCGACGAGACGCCAGCCCAGGGGATCGTGACCGCCGCTCCGACGGACGAGTGTTGACCTCGTCAGCACGAAGCCCGACGAAGGAGCGACCATGCGCCTCACCTCAGGCCACACCTCCCGCCGCCGCACGCTGAGCGGCGTCGCCCTCGCGGCCGTCGCCACCACCGCGCTCGTCGGCACGGTTCCGGCCGATGCCGCGGGCACGGCGCGGGTGGACGGGACGCAGCAGCGCATGAACGCCCTCGTTACCGAGGACGGCGCCCCCGGCGCGCTCGGCGCGGTCAGCAATCGCGAAGGCAAGATCCGGAATTACACCGCGGGCGTCGGCGACCTGAAGACCGGCGCGAAGGTCCCGGCCGACGGCTACATCCGCATCGCCAGCAACACCAAGACCTACACCGCGGTGGTGGTCCTCCAGCTCGTCGGCGAGGGGAAGATCGCGCTCGACGAGAAGGTCGACACCTACCTGCCCGGGCTGGTGCGGAAGAACGGCAACGACGGGCGCAAGATCACGGTCCGCCAGCTCCTGCAACAGACGTCGGGTCTGCCGGACTACGACGAGGACATCTTCCTGCCGTTCGACCAGGCGCAGCGCACCTACCGGGACCCGCGCTCACTCGTCGACATCGCGCTCGCCCACACGTCGCACTTCACGCCCGGCACGAAGTGGGAGTACAGCAACACCAACTACGTCCTCGCCGGCCTCGTCGTCGAGAAGGTCACCGGCCGCCCGATCGGCGAGCAGATCACCCACCGGATTATCAAGCCGCTGGGCCTCAAGGAGACCTACTGGCCCGGCCTCGGCACGCTCACTCTCAAGCAGCCGCACCCCAAGGGCTACCACCGGGACTCCGCCGACGCGCCGTACCGCGACATGACCGCGTTCGAGCCGTCCGGCGGGTGGGCGGCCGGCGCGCTGATCGCCACCCCGAGCGACGTCCTGACGTTCTACCGGGCGGTGATCGACGGCAAGCTGCTCGAGCCCGCCCAGCAGAAGGAGATGCTGAAGGCGGTCAAGGCGCCCGGGTTCGAGCCGGAGAGCGGCTGGTCGTACGGCCTCGGCATCGCGAAGAAGAAGCTCTCCTGCGGCGCAGACGCGTGGGGCCACGGCGGCGACTTCGTCGGGTACGAGAGCCGTGGCCTCGTGACCGAGGGCGGGCGCGGCGCGGTCCTCGCCGTCACCGCCCTGCCCGTGAAGATCGAGTCGCTGAGCCACCTCAACACGGCCGTCGACAAGGCGGTGTGCGAGGCGTAGGCCCGCCCGAGCCGAGCCCCGAACGGCAGGCCGTGGAGCGTCAGCCGCGCCAGAGCGCTGCTGGCACTCCACGGCTCGCCGCGCACGCCGTTGGACGTGCCCCCGCCCTGTCAGGGGCAGGTGACGGTCAGCGAGAACCCCGGCGCGCCGCCCCCGTCCCAGGTGGTGGCGACCTGCAGCTGGTTGGGCGTGCTCGTGTACGCGGTCTGCGCCACGGGGAGTCGGGCGTACGTGGCCTCGAGTCCCTGCACGGACACGGCCGCACCGCACGCCCGGACGTCACGCACCGGGAAGGTGAGGAAGACGTCCGCCGTCGTGAAGCCGGCGAAGGTGGAGCTGGACTGCCCCACGAGGCTCACGCCGTCGGACTTCCCGACCACCCCGACGCCCGGCTGCCAGTTCACGAAGTACGCGTCGGCCGCCCCGCGTGGCCCAGGCGGCCCCGCCGGTCCTGCAGGCCCGACCGCACCGGGCGCCCCGGTGGCCCCTGCCGCGCCCGGAGCCCCCGGCGGGCCTGCCGGCCCGGTCGCCCCGCGCGGCCCCGGGACGGCGGCGGCGCCGACGGCGTTCAGCGTCGTGCCGCGCGCGCACCGCCCGCTCCTGGGCTTGGTGAGCTCCTGGGTCTTCGCGTTCACGCACACGGTCGTGACGCGGGGCGTCTTGGTGGCGGCCGTGGCCAGCCCACCGCCCACTGCGCCGGCCGCGACCAGGGCGACGGCGGCCCCGACGGCCGCGCTCCGGGTATGCAGGAACCTCGTCATGCCCCCAGCGAAGCAAGGCAGCGGCGCTCCGCGCGGCCGAACGGCGGAACGGGCCGCACCGATGTCAGGCCGCGCCCGGAAGGCCGAGCAGCTCGTCGTACGTCCGCGGCCGCACCTGCGGGTAGCGCGCGTTCTGCAGGTCGGTCAGCGCGGCCTGCCCGGTGAGCATGCAGACGAGGTAGCCGCCGACGACCGCCTCCATCGACCACGGGTCGCGGCTGCGGGCCTGGGCGGCCTGCTCCTGCAGCTGTTCGACGCTGCCGCGGCTAACCCGCCGGTACGTCCGGCCGGTCGCCCGCTCCTGCGCCGCGAGCATCGACAGCGCGCTCGGCCGGTCGCCGGCGACCGCGAGCTTGCCAGGTGGCAGGTCACGGTCCAGGGCCGCGAGCGCCGCGTAGGCCGCGGTGTCGTCCACGGTCGTCGCCTCGAACTGCTCCTCGCCCGTGCCCCAGAACGTCGCCGTCCCCGCCCGATCGTCGAGCTCCAGCGCGCCACGCGGCTCGACGAACATGTCGAGGAACGCGCCGTTGAGCACGTGGACGGTCTCGAGGCCGGTCTGTGCGATGAGCTCGTCCGCCTCCCGCCGCACGTCGTAGGACGCGACCTCGCCCGCCGGCACCGCGAAGAGGTCCAGCGCGAAGTCGGACGGCAGCATGCGGCGCGCTCGGGCAGCCGCGGCGGCCCGGGCCAGCGCGGCCTGGCCGTCGACGACGACGCCGCGGCCGCCCTGCACCGCTGACACGACGACGTCGATGCCGGCGCAGGCGCGGGCCAGCGAGCCGGCGTCGGTGAGGTCCGCTTCGGTGATCGTCGCGCCGGCGGCCGCGAGCGGGTCGAGCGCCTGGCGCTTGCGGGGGTCCGCGGCGGCGCCGGGGCGTACGAGCAGGCGAAGCCCGGCGTCCCCGTTGGCCAGCAGGTGATGGGCGATGCGGCCGCCGAGCATTCCGGTCGCACCGGCCAGCAGCACGGTCTGGGTGTCGGACATGACGTGCTCCTTCATTGCGGAGAGGGCTCTCCGCTTGGCGGGCAGGGCTCGGCCGGGACGGTCGAGCTCCAGGGGGAGTCAGGAAGGGAGAGTGGGCTCGCCGCCGAGGACGGCGTCGAGCCGGGCGGGCGACAGCGCAGACGCGGGAAGCGGAGGTTGGTCATCCGGTACGCGGCGCAGGCCCGCCAGCAGCAGGGCGAGCGCGCGCCGGCCGGCGTCGAGCCCGCCGGGCGCGACCACGGCCGAGGTCATCAGCGGGATCAGGGCGACGTCCGTGACCTCGACGTCCGCCCTGACGTCCCCCTCGTCCTGGGCGCGGCGGAGCACTGCGCCCACGAGCGGCGCGATCCGCTCCCGGGCCCGGCGGGCCAGGGCCGGCGCGTGCGCAGACCCGTTCAGCAGCTCGCGCAAGCCACGGTCGGCCGCCTGCATGCGCAGCACGTGCTCCAGGAACTCGCAGAGCCCGTCCCACGCCGAGTCGTGCGCGGCCGCCCCCTCGGCCAGCTCGGCGACGGTGTCGAGCTGCGCGGCGAAGAGCTCCTCGAGCAGCACCTCCTTGCGCGGGAACCGGCGGTAGACCGTTCCCACGCCGACCTCCGCCGCCCGCGCGATCTCGTCGTGGCTGACGCCGAGCCCGGAGTGCGCGACGAGCCGCCGCGCCTCACCCAGGATGCGCTCCCGGTTGCGCTCGGCGTCCCGCCGCAGCGGTCGGTCTGCGGTGGCCACGGCCCCTCCTTCCGGAGAACGTGCTCCAGGTGGAGCATGCTCTCCGGTTGGTGTCCGGCGGTGCCCGGCCGCAAACCCGCGCGCGGCCCGCGGTGCTACCGCCGCGCCTCGGTCACAGCCGCCGCCCGCAGCTCGGCCCGGCCCACATTCAGCGCCTGAAGCGCGCGGGGGAACGTGCCGCGCTCCTGCTCGCAGGCAGCCGCGACCACGTGGGCCCCGAGCAGTCGCCCAGCTCCGGAATCCTGCTTCAGGGCAGTGGCGTTCCGGAACGTCTCGTCCGCCGTGGCGCTGGCCCGGAACGACCGCGGCCCCACGCGGCGTACCGACGGGCCGGCATCCGGCGCGGCTACGCCCACTGTGGCGAGGGCCTCGGCGTGCACCTGTGCCACGGCCGTGCGGAAGGCGTCGGGGGAGACGCCCAGGCGGCCGAACGCCGTGGCGGCCGTCCCGTCCGGCAGGCCGAGCGCCGCCAGCACCAGGTGCTCGACGCCGGGAAGCTCGTCCCCAACGGCCAGTGCCTCCTGCTCGGCGCCCGTGAGCAGGGCGGAGATCGTGGTGGCGTCGGCGACCTTGTCGCGAATGCTCATTGCTTCTCCTTGCGGGATCGGGTGCGGGATCGGGTGCGGGAGCGGGGTGAGGGCTCCGGCAGCAGTGGGGCGAGCTTCTTGTGGGCGGCCTGTGGGCTGATGCCGAGCGCCTGGCCCACCTCGGCCCAGGTCCAGCCCGCGCCGATGGCGTGGGCCACGGCGGCGGACTCGAGCTGGTTGGCCAGCCGGCGCAGCGCGACCACGGCGGCGAGGGCCGCTTCGGTGTCCTCGACCGGTGGGACCTGGATCGCCTCAGCCATGGCTATCAACCTAGGTTGATGCGTCCCAAGCTGTCAACCCCGGTTGATAGCGGCCCCGGGGCGGGCTTCCCGCGGCGGCGGCTACCGTCACCGCCATGACCAGCACTCCTCCCGTCGACGATCCGCTCGAGGCGGCAGCCCTGTCCTCGCTCTGGCTGCGGCGGGTCACGGCCTTCCTCGACTACGTCGGGGGCGGCCGGCCGCTGACCGCGGACGGCGGCCTGAGCCTGGACGACGCGCGCGCCCTCAACGAGCTCCTGGAGACGGGCGAGCCGCTCGAGGAGACGTACGAGGACGGGAGCGTCGAGGCGAAGGAGAGCTACGAGCTCGACGAGGTCGACCTCACGTACCGGCTCGCGCTCGCGGCCGGGCTAATCGAGGTCGTGGACGGCTCGCTGGCCCGGGCCGCGCCGGCGTATCGGTCACCGAAGGTGGCCTGGCTCGACCTGCTCGTCGCCATGCTGTTCACCGTCGGCCCGACCGGTCACCACTACCGCCTCAACAGCGAGGGCGTCCGGGCGTACGCGAAGGTCGCCGACGCCTCGCTGGCCGCCCTCGTGCTCGACCTGGCCGCGCACGGCCCCGTCGACCTGGACGAGGCCGCCGAGCGGGCCTGGGAGGAGCTGTACTCCGCGGAGGACCTCGACGCCATGGACCCGGCCACCCTGCCGGACGAGAAGGAGTCGGCGCGCCAGGACGTCGTCCGCGGCGTCCGGCGCCTGGTCGAGCTGGGGGCCCTGCAGCCGGACGAGGACGCCCGGCAGACGCTGCAGCAGTCGCAGCAGATCGACCGGGACGTCGACCGCGTCGGGGAGCGGCTGCCCGTGCACGGCCGGGTCTCCCTCAGCCCGCTCGGTGCGTCGGGCATCGACCGGGTGGACGCCGGCGCCGCCGCCGCGCTCGTCGCGGCCGGCGCGCCGGACGTGCTCGCCACACTGCTCGACGTTCCCTTCGACTTCGCCCGCCACGAGCTCCGGGTCTGGGTCGAGGGCAACGGCGAGGACGCCGCCGCCCAGCTCGTCGAGGCCGTCACCGTGATGGACCCGGTGGCGAGGCAGGTGGCGGCGTCCCTCGTGCTCGGCGTCCTCGACGCCTCGAGCGCGGACACGGTCGAGGCCGTCGGCACCCTCGCCGGGCAGCCCGAGCTGCGCCCCTTCGTGCAGGTGTGGCGGCTCCGCGAGCGGCTCGACCCGCCGCGCCCCTGGGCCGCGGGGGAGGAGGGCGAGCTCGTCGAGCGGCTGCACGCCGCGATGTTGATGGAGCCGTTCGACGGGCTGCGCGGGCTGCTCGACGCGCTCTGCGCGCCGCTGCCCGTCGAGGAGGTCATCGAGCGGCTGTGGCGCGTCCGTCACCCGGAGACGGCGCCCGTCCTCGAGGGGCTGGGGGTCCTCCTCGAGGACAAGTCGGTCGCGAAGGCGGCCCGGAAGGCGTTGTTCAAGCACAACTCGCTGCCCGCGTCGTAGCGCTGCGCCCCGCCACCGGCGGACCGGTGGCGGGGCGGGGCGGGCAGCGCGGCTCAGGCCGCCGGGCGGGCGGCCCCCGCGGCCGGAGGCCACTGCGCGAGCAGGTCGAGCAGGGACGCCTTCCCCTCGGCGCTGACCTTGGCCGGGCGTAGGGCCAGGATCGCGCTGCGCAGCTGTCCGACGTACGTGCTCACCGACGCGGAGTCGGCGGCGCTCTCGGCGGCCTGCGCCATCGCGACCACGTCGAGCAGGTCGCGGTAGGTGCTGGCCACGACGTCGCCGGACGCCCGCAGCGACGCGAGCTCGCCGCGTACCTCCGCGATGCTCGCCGCGGTCACCTCGAAGCTCACCGACTGCGTCGTCGCGCCCGAGGTCACGGTCACCGTCACGGTGTAGTGGCCGGGCCCGGCGTAGGTGTGGCTGCCGGACGCGGTCCAGAGCGAGTTCACGCGCGGTGCGGTCGTGTCGGCGTAGACGCCGGGAGTCCCGGTCAGGGTCGCGGCGGACGTGGTGCCGTCTCCCCAGTCGACCGTCGCCGTCGCCGTGCCGGTCAGCAGCGGCAGCGCGATCGTCGCCAGGGCTCCGGAGACCGAGTACGGGTAGGTGTTCGTGACGTTGACGTCCGCCGCGGCGAGGTCGGCCCGCCACGGGACCAGCGGGGAGGGGTAGAAGTTGACGCCCGCCGCGGTCCAGCGTGCGCCCTGCGCGGCGAGGCGGACCTTGAACTCGTCGAAGGTACGCCCCGGCCCGCTCGCCGGGGACCAGCCCAGCTCGGCGATGGCGGGCAGCCGCGGGAAGTAGAGGTACTCGGCGTCCGAGAGGTTCTTGACGGTCTCGGACCACAGCGCGCCCTCGACGCCGATCACGTCGGACTCGGTGACGGCCGGCAGCTGCTCCCCGGTCGACGTCGTGCGCGCCGGGACGAGCGTCGCGGGGTCCCAGTTGTAGGCCGTGTCGACGTCGCAGCCGCGCGGGCAGGCCCAGTTGAGCCCGATGGGCGTGACCGGCCCGTTCGGGTTGGTCGTCCGCGTCGTCACGTACTTCTGGTCGACGTAGGCGCGGTCGGCCGGGGACATCACGACCTTCATCCCCTTCTGCACGGCACGCCGCGCGGAGTCGCCGCCCGAGCCCGTGCCGCCGGTGCCCCAGAACTGCACGACGCCCTGCGGCATCCCCGGTCGCCCGAAGTCGCCTTCGGAGATCTCGTTCCAGCCCATGACGATCTTGCCGGCCGCGCCGACGATCGGCGCCTCCCGGTTGATGAAGTCGGCGTACTGCTGCTGGGTGAGGATCGTCGTCGGGACCTCGTCGCCGCCGATGTGGTAGTACGGCCCGGGCGTCAGCGCGCTGAGCTGGTTGATGACGTCGGTGAGCAGCGCCCAGGTGTTCGGGCTGTCCGGGCAGAGCGCGCTGTAGCCGACGTCGCCGGTGAGGTTCCACTTCGGCGGCTTGTTCGCGCTGCAGTTGATGTCCGGGTGGATGTCGGCGTACGACATGATCGCCGCGTTCGTGTGCCCCGGGGTGTCGATCTCCGGCACGATGGTGACGAAGCGGCTCGCGGCGTACTGCACGACCTCGACGTACTGCGCCTGCGTCCAGTAGCCGCCGGGGGAGTTGTCGATCCCGAACTGCGCGCCGATGGTGGTGAGCTCGGGGCGGCCCTCGATCGCGATGCGCCAGCCCTGGTCGTCGGCCAGGTGCAGATGGAGCGTGTTGATCTTGTACGCCGCGATGTCGTCGATGATTTGCTTCACCGTGTCGACGGTCTGGAAGTGCCGGGCGATGTCGAGCATCGCGCCGCGGTAGCCGAAGCGCGGCGTGTCGCTGATCGCCACCCCCGGCACCGTCCACGGGCCCGGCTGCACGGTCGGGCTCTCGACCCACGCCGGCAGCAGCTGGCGCAGGGTCTGCACGCCGTTGAACGCGCCGTGGGCGGTGTGCGCGCGGATGACGACCCCGCCGGCGCCGGCGTCGAGCGTGTAGCCCTCGTCGCCGAGTGACGCCGGGCCGTCGAGGGCGAGCGCGAGCGTGCCGGCGGCGGGGGCGCCGGTCGACACCGGCAGGGCGTACCCGGTCGACGGGCGGAGCACGTCCGCCAGCTGTTGGGCCACCGGGAGCGCTCCGCTCGCGGAGACGATGCGCGTGCCGGCGGTGAGGGTGAAGCTCCCCTCGCGCAGGGAGAGCGACTGCGGCAGCGGGATGACCTGCGGGGCGGTCACGGGCGCCACGGCTGCCCGCGCCGGCGTGCCGACCGCGGTGACGCCGGCGGCGGACAGCGAGGCGGCCCCGAGCGATGCGGCGACGACGGCAGTCAGCATCCGGGATCTGCGCTGCGGCATTGTGTGCGGGACCAACGGCATTCTCACGAGAGACCTCCAGGATCGCAGAACGGGCCGTCGCCGCGGGCGCGCCGACGGGGTGCCACGCCGGACCTGGGCCGGGGGCGGAGCGCCCCCGGTCGGAAAGTGTGCCGGACCTACTTGACCGAGCCGGCGGTGAGCCCGCCGGCCAGCCTCTTCTCGATGAGCGCGAACAGGACGACGACGGGGACGATCGCCACGAGCGACACCCCGAAGATGTAGTGCCACTGAGCGGCGTAGAGCCCGAAGAACCGGGGCAGCGCGACGGTCAGCGGCTGCAGGTCGTTGGACGTCATGATGATCGAGGCGGCGGCGTACTCGTTCCACGCGGCCACGAACACGTAGATCAGCGCGGTCACGATGCCCGGCCAGACCAGCGGCAGCGAGACCCGCGTGAGGATCTGCAGCTTGCTCGCCCCGTCGAGCGCGGCGGCCTCGTCGACCTCACGCGGGATCGAGGCGAAGAACGCCTGCATGATCCAGACGGCGAAGGTCAGGTTGAAGGCCGAGTTCACCAGGATCATCGCGATCCAGGTGTCGTTCAGCCCGAGCTGCAGGAACTCGCGGAACAGGCCCACGGCGAGCACGGTCGGCTGGAGCATCTGCACGACGAGGACGAGCGCGAGGAAGACGGTGCGCCCGGGGAACGTGTAGCGGGCGGTGAACCACGCCGCGGGCGTCGCGACGAGCAGGACGACCGCCGTCGCGACGACCGAGATGACGACGGTCGCGGTGAGGCCGTCTCCCGGGTGCACGCTCGACGACCACATGGTCCGGTAGTTGTCGAAGTGCACGGCGTCGCCGATGTAGGGCGGCGGGATGCGGG
The DNA here is from genome assembly GCF_011250645.1 of Motilibacter aurantiacus. Lineage (NCBI taxonomy): Bacteria > Bacillati > Actinomycetota > Actinomycetes > Motilibacterales > Motilibacteraceae > Motilibacter > Motilibacter aurantiacus. The sequence goes on along the minus strand of NZ_JAANNO010000002.1, from coordinate 90,374 downwards.
TGATGTCGGCCTGGCTCTTCAACGAGCCGATGAACATGATCGCGTAGGGCAGGACGAAGACCGTCACGACGACGACCGCGCCCAGCAGCATGAGCCACGGGTTGGGCCGCCGGTGGATGCCCGTCCCGCGGGAGGGCCGGCGGCGGCGGGGGGAGTCGGCGGTGGACAGCCCCGCCTCGGCGACGGTGGGGCGCAGGCCGGGCTCGGCGACGGACATCAGCGGTCCTTCGTGGGCCGCAGCACGGCCAGGTAGACGGCGATCACGGTCATGACGACGAGGAAGTTCACGACCGACAGGGCAGAGGCCACGCCCGGCCCGAGCACTGTCTTGTACTTGAAGATCAACGTCGTCGTGATGTCCGCGTCGTAGCCGGGGGCCTCGACGAGGATCTGCAGGATCGGCAGCGAGTTGAAGACGTTGATAATCATGATGAGCGTCGCGATGCTGATGGCCGGCCGCAGCATCGGCAGGATCACCTTGGTGTAGCGCTGCCAGGCGGACGCGCCGTCCATGTAGGCCGCCTCGATCACGTCGTCCGGCACCCCTTGCAGCCCCGACAGGATTGTGTACGTGGTGAAGGGCAGCGAGACGAAGACCGCCACCACCATGGCCGTGCAGAACGCCGGGACCGCGCTCTTGGTGAAGCCGTAGGGCGCGTCGAGGATCCCGATGTCGACGAGGAAGCGGTTGATGATGCCGTAGTCGGGGTTGAGCCCGTAGAAGAAGATCGACGTCGTCATCACCACCGAGGCCGCCCACGGCACGACCACCGCGAGGCGCACGAGCTTGCGCCCGCGGAACTGCTTGTTGAGGAACTGCGCCAGGAACAGGGAGATGACGATCGAGACCACGGTCACCACCGCGACCCAGATGAAGGTGTTGAGGAAGACGCGGCCGATGTCGACGCCCGGGTAGTCCAGGGCCTGCTTGTAGTTGTCCAGGCCTGCGCTCCCGCGCTCCACGCCGATCCGGTTGAACCTGCGGAACGACGTGTAGACCATGTAGCCGGCGGGATAGAGGACGACCCCGAGGATCAGCAGCAGGGCGGGTGCCAGCCAGGGCAGCGCGGCGACGAGGCTGCTGTGCCCGGGCGCCCGCCGGGCCCGGCCGGGGCGCGCCCCCAGGGTCGACGGTGCCGGGGCGGTGGTGGTGGCCACGGCGGGCCTCCTGTTCTGCGTCGTCCAGTTCCTGCCAGCGGGTCGAGGGCCGGCGCCCGCCCCGCAGGCCGGGGCGGGCGCCGTACGGCCGGTGTCAGCCGCCGGCGTTCGCCTGCTCCTCGATGCCGCTCAGGACCTCCTGAGCGGGCTTGGTGGCGATCTGGCCGGCGTTCTGCTGCAGCGCGTTCTGCAGCGCCGTCCAGTTGGGGTTGCCCTGCGGCAGGAACCGGACGGTGGACAGCACGTCGTAGAACGGCTTGTTGTCCACGTCGGACGCCGACTTCTCGGCGATCGCCGCACTCGTCACGGGCAGCAGGCCGGTGCCCGCGGCCCACGGGCCGTAGACCTCGGGCTGGTACAGGTAGTCGAGGAACGCCTTCGTCGCCGCCTTGCGGTCCTCGTCGCCGTTGTCGAACGCCTCGATGAAGTCCGTCACGCCGAGGTTGGCGGTCGCGGACCCGTCCTTCGTCGGCATCGGCGCGACCTCGAACTTCACGTCCGGGAACTTGCTGCGCGTCTCGGCCAGCAGGCCCGGGTGGCTGACGTACATCCCGAGCTTGCCCTGGTTGAACAGGTCCGCGACCGCCTGCCGGTTGCTGGCGCCCGGGTCGGGCTGCGTCGCCTTCGCGTCGATGAACCGCTTCATCTGCTCGAACGCCGCGACGTTCTGCTCGGACGCGACCGTCAGGTCGCTGCCTGACACCCAGTCACCGCCGTTGCCCCACACCCAGAGGCTGGCCTCGACCTGCGCCTCCTCCTGCCCCAGCGGCATGCCGTAGCCGGAGACCCCGCCCCCCAGCTCGGAGATCTTGGTCGCCGCGTCGAGCAGCTCGTCCCACGTCTTCGGCGGCGACGTGATGCCCGCCTGCTCGAACAGCTCGGTGTTGTAGGCCAGGAGCCGCGCGGACGCGATGTCCGGGGCCGCCCACTGCGTGCCGTCCTCACCGACGCCGTTCTTGAGCAGCGCCGGCTCGATGCTCGCCAGCGTCTCCGGGCTCATGACCTCGTCGATGGGATAGAGGATGTCGCTGTTGGCGTAGTCGGCGAAGTTGTTGTCGTTGAGGATGTCCGGCGCGTCCTGGCCCTGGATGCGCGCCTGCACCTTGTCGGTGAAGCCGTCCCAGGCCTCGATCTGCAGCTCGACCGTGACGTTCGGGTACTCCCCGTTGAAGCCGTCGATGACCTTCTGCCAGTCGGCCTGCGAGGTCTCGGTGTAGCTCGGCGCCAGGATCTTGATCGTCGTCGACAGGTCCGCCCCGGCGCTCGCGGCGGGCGCCGCGGCGCCGTCCGCCCCGCTGTCGTCGCCGTCGTCGCCGCCGCACGCGGCCAGCAGCAGGGCGCCGGCCAGGGACAGCGCGGCCCAGCGCGCCGGCCCGGAGCGGCCTCTGCGGCGCAAGGGCGAGGAGTCGGTCATGGGGTCCTCCAGGGTCGAAGAGCTGTCACGGGATGCCTGGCTCTGCTGTCGCGGGCCGGAAGCCCGATGTCGGGTTCAGGAAGTGGTGGCGTCCTCCGCCGCGAGGGCGAGCGCGCCCAGCACGACGGCGCGGTCGCCGAGGGAGTTCTGCAGCACCTGGACCGGGTGGCCCGAGCGCGGGGTCGTGTGTCGGGCGACCGCGGTGCGGACGGCCTCGCAGAGCACGGGGCCGCCGGCCGCGAGCGAGCCGCTGACCACGACGGCCTGCGGCGCCAGCAGCGTGCAGGCGTCGGCGACGACCTTGCCGATGAGCGCGCCGGCGTCGCTCACCGCGCGCACCGCCGCCCGGTCCCCGCTGCTCACGAGCCGCTCGAGGTCCTCGCGGGTGCCGGCCCGTTCGCCGTGGACGGGACGGAGCTCGCCGAGCACGTGGTCGAGCGAGGCGACGGTCTCCAGGCAGCCGCGGTTGCCGCAGACGCAGAAGCCGCCGCCCTCGACCACCTGGACGTGCCCGATCTCGCCGGCCCCGCCGCGGAAGCCGCGGTGCAGCCGGCCGTCGAGCAGGAGCCCGAGCCCGACGCCCGAGGACGCGTCGAGGCCGAGGACGTCGCCCATCCCGCGGGCGGCGCCGTGCTGCGCCTCGCCCACGGTGAGCAGGTCGGCGTCGTTCTCCACCGAGACCGGCAGCTCGCGGCCGAGCGCCTCGCCGATGACCTTCGAGACCGTGACCCCGCTCCACCACGGCGCGCGCGTCGACACGGCGGAGGCCGTGAGCGGGTCGACCACACCGGGCACGCCGACGACGACGCGGGCCAGCCGCTCGACCGGGACCCCCGCGGCCGCGACCGCTTCGGCGACCACCTCCGCGACCAGCCCTCCGAGGGGCCCGAGGTCCTCCTCGTCGGCCTCGGGCAGACGCGGGAAGAGCCGTTCGGCCTCCGCGAGCACGCGGTGGTCGAGGTCGCCCACCGCGCCGCGCACCCCGTCGTAGGACAGGTCGAGCCCCATCACGACGCCGCGGTCGGGGGCGAGCCGGACCAGCCGCCCCGGGCGGCCGGTACGCCCGGCGCCCGTCCCCGCGGCGCCGTCGCCCACCTCGACGACCCCGGCCCCGGCCAGTTCCGCGACCAGGCTGGAGACCGTCGTGGAGGACAGCCGCGTGGCGCGGGCGAGTGCGGCCCGGCTGGCCGGCCCCTCGCGCAGGACCGAGAGGAGCAGGGCGCGGTTCGCCGACCGCAGTGCCTGCTGCCCTCGGGTCGCGGAGTCGGTCGGCATGGCCGGAACAATTGCGCTAGTCCGGAGTGCTCGTCAATGCCCGGACGATTACGACCTCGTAAAGCCCTTGGAGAGGGCCGTTCCGCAAGAAGTTGGAGAAAGTCACGGGCCGGGCCTGCTCGCGCTGCTGAGTTCCTCCACTGCTTGACACGGGTCGAGAGAGGGGCCGATTCTTCGGGCGACCCGCCGAGCGCGCCGGACGCGCTCGACCCCCCGCTGGAGGAGGCACCGTGGAGGTCGTCCCCGTGGCCGGCCCGGCCGAGGCCGGCGCGGTCGTGGCCGACATCGTGGCCGCCGCGGTGTCGTCAGGGGCGCGCGTCCTCGGGCTCGCCACCGGCTCCTCGCCGCTGCCCGCCTACCGGGAGCTCGGGCGGCGGTGCCGGGCCGGCGAGGTGAGCCTCGCCGGCCTCGACGCGTTCCTCCTCGACGAGTACGTCGGGCTGGCTCGCGACTCCCCGCAGAGCTACGCGCGCTTCATCCGCGACGAGCTCGTGGACCTGGTCGACCTCGACCCGGCGCGCGTGCACGGCCCCGACGGCGGCGCGCCCGACCCGCTGGAGGAGGCAAGGCGCTACGACGCGGCCCTGCGCGAGAACGGGCCGGTCGACGTGCAGATCCTCGGCATCGGCGCGAACGGCCACATCGGCTTCAACGAGCCGGGCTCGTCGCTCGCGTCCCGCACCCGGCTGAAGACCCTCGCCGAGCGCACGCGCGCGGACAACGCCCGCTTCTTCGACCGCATCGAGGACGTCCCCCGGCACGTGATCACCCAGGGGCTGGGCACGATCCGCGACGCGCGGCACCTGGTGCTCGTGGCGACCGGAGCGGCGAAGGCCGCTGCGGTCGTCGCCGCCGTCGAGGGGCCGGTGACCGCGAGCTGCCCGGCGTCGGTGCTCCAGCTGCACCCGCACGTCACCGTGGTCATCGACCAGGAGGCCGCCGCCGGGCTGCGCGACCTCGACCACTACCGCTTCGTGCTGGCGCACAAGCCCGCCGGCCAGGGGTTTTGATGGCGGCTGCGCTCGTGGCCGTCGACGTGGGCGGCACCACGATCAAGGCCGCGCAGGTGACGCCGGACGGCGGGTTCCTGAGTCGGCGTACGGTGTCGACCCCTCACGACGGCAGCCCGGTCGCCGACGCGGTCGCCGCCGTCGTGTCCGAGCTGCGGACTCCTGCCATGGCCGGTGTCGGGGTGGGCGTGCCGGGAGTCGTCGACAGCGGGGCGGGAGTGGTGCGGTTCGCGGCGAACCTCGGGCTGCGCGACGTACCCCTCGGGCCGCAGCTCGCGGACCTGCTCCGGGTCCCGGTGGCCATCGAGCACGACGTCCGCGCCGCGTGTGCCGCCGAGCTGCGCCTGGGCGCCGGCCGGCGGGTCGAGGACGTGCTCTGCGTCGTTCTCGGGACGGGCGTCGCGGCGCGCTCGATCGTGCGGGGCCGGCTGCTCGACGGCTCCAGCGGGACCGCGGGCGAGCTCGGGCACGTGTGCATCGACCCGGTCGGCGAGCCCTGCGCGTGCGGCGCGCGCGGCTGCGTGGAGGTGTACGCGTCGGCGGCGGGCGTGCTGCGCCGCTACCGCGCCGCCGGGGGAGACCCCGCCCTGGACACCCCGGGGATCGTGGCGGCCCTCGGCGCCGACGCACTCGCCGACCGGGTGTGGGCCGAGGCCGTGGCCGCCCTGGCGGCCGGGATCGCTGCCGCGGTCCTGATGACGGACCCGGCTCTGGTGTCGCTCGCCGGCGGGCTCAGCGGGGCCGGCTCGGCCCTGCTCGGCCCGCTCGCCGTCGCGCTGCAGGAGCGGCTGCCCTGGCGGCCCGCGCCGCCGGTCGAGCTGTCCGTGCTCGGCGCCGACGCCGGGCTGCTGGGCTCCGCACTGGCCGCCGCCGATGCGGCAGGCTGGCGGGAGCGCACCCGTCGCTGGCTGCCGCCCGGCCCGCAGCAGCCCTGACCCGACCGGAGGAGCCCGTGGCCACGTTCGTCGAGACCGAGATCGCCGCCCAGCCGGAGTGCTGGCGGCGCGCGGCGGGGCTCGCCCCCGCGTACGCCGAGGCCCTGCCGCAGCCCGGGGAGCGCGTCGCGGTCGTCGGGTGCGGCACGAGCTGGTTCATGGCGATGAGCTACGCCGCGCTGCGCGAGCAGGCCGGGCAGGGCTGGACGGACGCGTTCGCGGGGTCGGAGTTCCCGACCGGCCGGGAGTACGACCGGCTCGTCGCCATCACGCGCTCGGGCACGACGAGCGAGATCGTCAGCCTGCTCCAGCAAACCGCGATTCCTGCGACCGTGATCACTGCTTGCCCCGGCGAGCCCGCGGCCGCGCAGGCGGGAGGCGTCGTGGACCTGTCCTTCGCCGACGAGGAGTCCGTGGTCCAGACCCGGTTCGCCACGACGACGCTGGCGCTGCTGCGCGCGTCCCTCGGCGAGTCGATCGACGCCGCGGCGGCCGACGCGGAGGCGGCGTTGACGGTCGAGGTGTCGGGATGGGTCCCGGCGACGCAGGTGTCGTTCCTGGGGCGCGGCTGGACCGTCGGGCTCGCGCACGAGGCCGCGCTCAAGGCGCGCGAGGCGTCGCAGTCGTGGTGCGAGGCGTACCCCGCGATGGACTACCGGCACGGCCCGATCGCGGTCGCCGAGGCCGGGCGGCTGGTGTGGATGTTCGGTGAGCCGCCCGCCGGGCTGACCGACGACGTCGAGCGGACCGGCGCGGAGCTCGTGACGAGCGAGCTGGACCCGCTGGCCCACCTCGTCGTCGCCCAGCGGCTCGCCGTCGCGAAGGCGCAGGCGCTCGGACTCGACCCGGACCGGCCGCGCTCGCTCACCCGTGCGGTCGTGCTCTCCCCGGGGCAGGTCTGACCCGTGCTGCTCACCGCCGACCGGGTCGTCACCGCCGGGCAGGACCTGCGGCCCGCCTGGCTGCGCGTCACCGACGGGCGCGTCGCCGCGCTCGGCCAGGGCAGCATCCCGGTGGCGGCCGACGAGCACCTCGACGGCGTCGTCGTCCCCGGCTTCGTCGACGTGCACTGCCACGGGGCGCTGGGCTCGGACTTCGCAAGCGCGGACGCGCACGGCGTGCGGGCCGCGGCGGAGTTCCACGCACGCGCCGGCTCCACGTCGGTGGTCGCCTCGGTCGCGACGGCGCCGCTGGAGGTCATGGAGCGGCAGGTGGGGCGGCTCGGCACGCTCGTGCGCTCGCGGGTGGTCGCGGGAGTCCACCTGGAGGGCCGCTTCCTCTCACCGCTGCGCAGGGGCGCGCACGACGAGCGGCTGCTCGCGCCGCCGTCCCCCGACGACCTGGAGCGGCTGCTCGCCGCCGGCCCCGTGGCGATGGTGACGCTCGCGCCGGAGCTGCCCGGAGGGCTCGAGGCCGTACGCCGCCTCGCCGACTTGGGTGTCGTCGCCGCGCTGGGGCACAGTGATGCGGACGCCGGTTCCGCTTCTGCCGCCGTCGACGCCGGGGCGCGCGCGGTCACCCACCTGTTCAACGGGATGGGGCCGTTCTCGCACCGGGCTCCCGCGCTGCCCGGTGTCGCGCTCACGGACGAGCGGCTCACGCTCGAGCTGGTCGTCGACGGCGAGCACCTGGACCCGCTCGCCGTGACCCTCGCGCTCCGGGCCGCGGGGGACCGGGTGGTCCTCGTGAGCGACGCGATGTCGGCGACCGGGCAGGCGGACGGCCGGTACGACCTGGCCGGCCAGGCGGTCGACGTCGTGGACGGGGTGCCACGGGTCGTCGCCGACGGGTCGCTGGCCGGAAGCACCACCCCCGTTGCGGGTGGGCTGCGCCGGCTGGTGGTCGAGTCGGGCGTACCGCTGCAGGAGGCGCTCGCGGCCGTCACGTCGCGGCCCGCCGAGCTGCTCGGGCTGGAGGGCGTCGGGGACCTGCGCCCCGGCTCGTACGCCGACCTCGTCGTGCTCGACCCGGACGCGGTGACGGTCCGGCGGGTGATGCGCGGCGGGGAGTGGCTCTGACGCGCCACCCGCTGTGGGTCGATGTCCCACTCCTCCGCTAGGTCCGTGCCGATGGCGCATCGTGGCGCAGGCCGATGGTGTGAGTGCGGCATTGCGCCGATCCGGGCGGCGCGTCAGTGCCCGTCGAGCGCGCGGAGCATCTCGCGGATCGGGCCGGCGGCGGTGGCGAGCCGAGGCCCGGCGTCGTAGGAGACGCCGGTCGCGCTGCCGGCCGCGGGCCCGACCGGAAGGGCGGCCCGGAAGTGCACTTCCTGCACTCCGGTGCGGGCGACCAGGTCGGCGACGTTGTGCGGGCGTACGCCGCCACCGGCGAGCACGCCGATCCGGCCCGCCGCCTGCTGCACGAGGGCGGCGAGCGCCGCGACTCCCTCCGCACACGACGTCGCGCCGCCCGACGTGAGCACCCGGGTGACGCCGAGGGCGACGAGCCGCTCCAGCGCGGCCGGCAGGTCGGCCAGCGTGTCGAAGGCCTTGTGCATCGTCACGGGCGCGCCGCCGCACGCCGTGACGAGACGGGCCATCGTCGGGTCGTCCAGCGCGCCGTCGGGCGTGAGCGCACCGAGCACGAAGCCGACGGTCACCCCGGCCGGCACAGGCAGCGCGCGTACGGCCGCGATGTCCGCGAGCATCGTGTCGACCTCGGCGGGGGAGTAGGCGAAGCCGCCACCACGCGGCCGGATCATCACCTGCACGCCGATGCGGGTGACCCGCGACAGGGTGACCGCGACCGTGCCGATGCTCGGCGTCGTCCCGCCCTCGACGAGCCCGGCGCACAGCTCCACGCGGTCCGCGCCCAGCGACTCGGCGAGCAGCACGCCGTCGACGTCGTCGAGGCAGACCTCCGTCAGTACGCCCACTGCTGCAGGCTACGGCTGGTCACCCGACCGCCGAGTACGCCGCCTCCTGCAGCGCGGCGTGCACCGCGTAGTCGCCCGGCCCCCGGAACAGCCGCTGGGTCAGCACGATCACCGTGAGGTCGCGGGCCCGGTCGACGAGCCACGACGTGCCCAGCCCGCCCTCCCACCCGAACGCCCCCCGGGCCGGGCCCGCGAGCACGACCGACCCGCCCAGCCCCCACGTACGCCCGTCCAGGAAGACGCCGGCGCTTGCGCGTTGCGCCGGGGTGAGCTGGTCGCGGGTCAACCCCTCCACCGAGGAAGCGCGGAGCACGGGCTCGCCGCCGCGCAGCAGCATCCGGGCGAACGCCAGCAGGTCGTCGGCCGTGGACACCAGGCCGCCGGCCCCGTCCTCGAACGCCGGCGGCCGCGCCCAGTCGCCGTCCGGCGCGTCCCACACGACGGGGCCCGCCCCGGTGTCCTCGTACGCGGTCACCAGCCGGTCCGCCGCCCAGAACGCGGTGTCCCGCATGCCCAGCGGCCCCAGCACCCGCGAGCGCAGCACCTGCGAGAAGGGTGCCCCGGCCGCGCGGGACACGAGCACGCCCGATACTTGCGACCCGGTGTTGTAGAGCCAGCGCTCACCGGGCTGCGCCATCAGCGGCAGCGACCCCAGCGCCGCCACCCACTCGTCGGGCCCGGGCAGCTCGTGCGGCCGGGGCGGGCCGACCAGGCCGAGCCGCAGCCGGTCGGCCGCCGCGACGACCGGCCACGGCTCGGGCCCGTCGAACATCTCCATCGTGAGGCCGAAGCCCGCCGTGAACGTCAGCAGGTCGCGCACGGTCGCGGGGCGGTGGGCCGGCACCGTGTCCTCCAGCGGCCCGTCCGGCCGCCGGAGCACCCGCCGGCCCGCGAGCTCCGGCAGCCACCGCTCGACCGGCGCGTCCAGCTCCAGCAGGCCCTCCTCGACGAGCGCGAGCGCCACGGCGGCCGTCACCGGCTTGCTCGTGGAGGAGGCCCGGAACACCGAGTCCCGCTGCACGGGTGCCCCGCCGTACGCCACCGAGCCCGGCGTGGCCACGTGCACCTGCTTCCCGCGGGCGACGAGCGCGACGAGGCCGGGGACCGTCCCGTCGTCGACGCAGCGGGCGGCGGCCTCGGTGAAGCGGCGGAGGCCGGACGAGCCGAGCCGGTCAGGCATGCGCGACCGCGGGGCGCCACTGCGGGTCGCGCCCGGTGAGCCCCAGCACGCGGTCGCCCAGCGGCGCGCCGTCCGGCACCGGCACCGGTGGCCCGAACAGGCCGGGTGTCCCGTCCGGCTCGACGGCGCCCTGCAGGAAGGCGTGGAGGGCGACGGTCAGCCCCTCGTCCCAGTGGTACGGCCGCCCGGTCGCGGCCGCCAGGTCCCACCCGTGCACCATCAGCTCGTCCAGCGCGAAGACGCCCGCCGCCTCGCCGGGCAGGTCGATCCCGCCGACGCGCGTCGGCCCGGCCCACGCGGCCGGGGCGAGCCAGGCCTCCGCCACCATGGCCAGCAGCCCGGGGAGCTCGTCCCGCCAGCCGGGCCGGAGCTCGGCCGCGTCCGCGACGGGCGCCGCGCTGCCGCCGACGGGGTCCTTGCGCGCCGCCGCCGTGAAGCCGAGGCAGACGCCCTCCAGGTGGTGCAGGAGCGCCCCGACCGACAGGTCCGGGCAGGGCGTCGGCGCGGCCAGCTGGTCGTCGCGCACGCCGGCGACCACCCCGGCGACCGTCCGGGCGGTGGGCGTGAGGTCGAGCATGTCCGGTCTCCTCGTCAGCGGCGTCGTCGACGCAGGGGAAGACGCCGGCGGGCGCCCCGACTCATCGGCGGGCGGGACGACCGACGGCCGCCCCGCGCGAAGCGGGACGGCCGTCGGCGGGGCAGCGCCTCAGTAGCCGAGGCGGATGTCCGTGCGCCGGTTGAGCTGGCGCCCGCGCGCGGTCGCGTTGGTCGCGATCGGCGAGGTCTCGCCCTGGGTGACCGTCACGGCGTCCGCGTCGAGCCCCTCGAGCAGGAAGGTGCAGACCGAGACGGCACGCCGCTTGCCCAGGCCGACGTTGTAGGCCGTCGTGTCCCGCGAGTCGGTCGAGCCGATGCAGGTGACGGTGCGCACCCCGGTCAGCTTGGTCCGCAGGCCGTCGAGGTACCTGCGGTCGGCCGGCCGGATGACCGAGCTGTCGGTGTCGAAGTAGACGGGGCGGACGAGCAGCACGTCCTTCGCGACGACCTTGGTGCGGGTGTGCACGACCAGGGTCGGGCCGCCGCCGCGGCGGGCGATGCGCGAGACCACCGACATCTCCCGGCCGCCCGGCTGCGCGGCCAGGGCACGCCCGAGCGCGGTCAGCTTGACCGGGACGTTGAGGTAGCGGACCGACCTGACCGCCGCGACCTTCACGGCACCGCGGCCGGTGACCGTGGGCTCCCCGTTCACGTGGGCGAAGAGCGTCACCGCGCACCGGTCGATGCGGGCGTTCGACACCGAGCAGCTCACCGGAACGGTGCTGCCGGACTCCGCGATTGTGCGTCGCTTCGGCGCCGACGTCCCGGCGCTGACCGGCGGGAGCACCACGGGGGCGGCCGGGGCCGGGACGACGTTCGGCACGTACGTCGCCGACGCCACCTGGTTGTACGCGTCGGTCACCCGGAACCGCACGCCCTTGGCCACACCGGTGAAGCCGGGGGCCGGGACGAACGTGATGGTGCCCGTCGTGGTGTCGAGCGCGTACGTCCCCTCGCCCGGCACGGTGACGACAATGGCCGGGTTGCCGGCCGCGTCGAGCAGCATCGCGGAGCCGCCGCGCGGGATCGAGACCCCGCCGGTCTGCTGCGCGGAGCCGGTGCCGGACGAGGACAGCGACGTCGGAGCGGCCACGGCCGGCGGCGTCGTGACGACCGTGACGTTCGCCGCCACCGCGCGCCCGGCGCCGTCGAGCGCGGTGTAGGTGAAGGCGTCGTCGCCGGCGTGCCCGAACGCCGGGGTGTAGACGACGTTGCCGCCCGAGCCGACCACGGTCGTGCCGTGCCTGGGGCCCTTGGTCACGGTGACCGAGGAGCGGTCGAAGGTGCCGACGTCGTTGGCGAGGACGTCGATCGTGACCGGGGTCTCCGCCGGCGTCACCGCGCTGTCGTCGGCCGCGCGCGGCGTCACCGAGACGCTCACGGTGCCGACGGCGATCCCACCACGGCCGTTGTCGACCGTGTAGGTGTAGGAGTCGTTGCCGCTCCAGCCAGTCGCGGCGGTGTACGTCACGCGGCCGCCGGTGCCGAGAACCGCGCTGCCGTGGCCGGGCTGCGTGATGCCGGTGACCGTCAGCGGGTAGCCGGCCGGGTCGGTGTCGTTGGCGAGGACGTCGGTCGTGACGGGTGCGTCGACCGGGGTCGTCGCGGTGTCCGGGCCGACCGTGGGCGCGCCCGCGGCGACGACGGTGACGGTCAGCGTCGTGTCCGCGGTGCCGCCCCGGCCGTCGGCGACGGTGACCGTCGCGACGTACACGCCGGGCGTCGTCACGGTGCCGGAGAACGCGCCCCCGGAGCCGAGGGTCACGCCCGCCGGCAGCACGCCGCCCGTGCGCGTGTAGGTCAGCGGGTCGTTGTCGGCGTCGGTGGCCGCCAGCCCGGCGGGGGTGTCGCCGAGGACGACGGTCTGGGCGGTGTTCGAGCCCGCGCCGGTGTAGGCGGGAGCGATGTTCAGCACGTGCCACTGGGCGTACAGCGTCGCGTGCGCGCCCGCGTTGTAGGTCGAGCCGGCGGCGTACGCCGTGCCCGAGCCGTCCGCGGCGGTGTTCCAGCCGGTGAAGGCCCGGCCGGCGTACGTGACGCCCGAGCCGCTCGCGACCGTGACCGACCCGCCGGCCGTGAAGCTGGCGGAGACCGGGGCGCCGGCGCCGCCGTTGGCGTCGTAGCTGACGGTGTAGACCGGCGCCCAGCGGGCGTACAGCGTGACGTTCGCGTTGGTGCTGTACGTCGCCCCCGCCGCGTAGCTCGTGCCGCTGCCGTCGGCGGCCGTGTTCCAGCCCTGGAACGAGTAGCCGGCGCGGGAGAGCGCGGCGCCCCCGGCCACGGTGGTCGAGCCGCCGGCGGAGAACGTCGACGTGGTCGGGGTCGTGCCGGTGCCGCCGTTGGCGTCGTAGGTGACGGCGTAGGTGGCGAGGACGACGTCGAACACACGCTCGACCGGGGTCGCGAAGGCGTACGTGCCGTTGCCCGGCTGGGTGGCGCGCACCTTGCACGGACCGGTGGCCGCGACGCGGATCGAGAGGCCGGACACGGTGCAGACCGACGGGGTGTACGACGCGAGCGTCACCGGCAGGCCGGAGTCGGCGGTCGCGCCCGAGGCGAAGGTCTGCGGCGCGCCGGTCGCCAGCTGCTGGGTGCCCGGAGCCGGGAACGTGATCGACTGGCCGGCCAGGGTGGAGACCGGGAAGGTCAGCTCCACGGGCGGGGCGAAGCCGTACGTCCCGTCACCGTCCTGCGTCGCCTCGACCGTGCACGCGCCGGCCACGAGCGCGTCGATCGTGGTCGGGTCGAGCGTGTCCACGGCGCAGATGGCGGGCGACTTGCTGGTCAGCGTGACCGGCAGGCCGGAGGAGGCGGTGGCGTCGGAGGCGACGGTGCTGCCGGGCGCGGCCACGACCGGGCTCGGGAAGGTGATCGTCTGGCTCGTCGTCGACGGGCTCAGCGTCACCGTGTTGGACCCCGTGCTGAGCGCGAGGCCGTCGGAGACGCGGAAGTCCATGCTGTCGAGCGGGCCGGCCGTCAGGCGCAGCTTGCCCAGCTCGATGTCGTCCGTCGTCACGAACTGGCCGGCGGTGACCGGCGCCCACGAGGAGCCCGTCTGCAGCTCCAGCGCGCCCTGGGTCGGCGTGCTCACGAACCTGACGCCGGCCATCGGGTTGTCGTCGGGGTCGGAGTACGTGCCGAAGGTCGACAGCGGCAGCGGCGTGGGGACGCCGGGGACGACGTTGACCGTGCGGCTCGTCGTGGTGGGGGGCTGGTTGTAGGGGTTGTCGTACGTCACGACCTGGGTCGAGTAGGCGCCCCAGTTCGGGGTCCCGAACTGCACCCCGAAGAAGTTGTTGCCCGCCGTCACGTTGCCGAAGACGATGTCGATCCGGCTCAGCGCGTCGTACGTGACGCTCGCCTGGTCGCGCGGGTCGTTGGGCCGGTTGGCCGGGTCGGTCGCCTTGAACCGCGCGCGGTTGCTGCCGGGCGGCTGGGAGACCTCGAGCCAGGGCTGGTTCGCCGTGTTGCGGGCGTTGACGACGGTGTAGCGCTGGAAGCCGCTGAAGTCGGTGAACTGGTACTCGGTGCTGCCCGACGTGTCGATGTCGATCGAGGTCATCGTCACGTTCTTGAGGACGACCGGCGTGCCCGACCCCGGGCCCGTGTACGTCCCGGCCTCGTAGAACGCGAACGAGAAGCCGGTCGTGCCGCCACCGGTGCCGGTGTGGGCGTCGATCTGGAAGTTGCCGGCCACCCCGCTCGCGCTGCCCGGGGCGTCGTACACGTCCACGGTGGCGTTGGTGATGTCGCTGGTGACGACCGCGTCGACCTTGACGCCGGAGACGTCGGCCACGTTCTTGTAGAGGACGATGTCGCCGTCGTCCTCGCCGGAGCCGGTGCCGGCAATGTCGACGTACTTGCCGGTGGTGTGGTCGAAGACCAGGGTCTGCCCGGACATGTTCAGGCTGGTGTACGCCGTGGCGCGCCCGGGCCCGACGAGCCCGGCGGCGGTCAGGCCGCCGGCTGTGACGGCGGCTGCGACGGCGGCCGCCACCCAGGCACGCCGGTCACGGAACCGGTGCTTGGCAGAGTAACGAGGCACTTGCACTCCAGGGTGCGGCGCGCAGGGGCGCGCTGAAGGGTCGACGTTCCCTCCATCGGCGGTACGGACGGCGATATGAGAGGTGTGCGCCGGCCCGCCGGTAGCCTGGACGTGGTGCCGGACACGAAGAGGAATCACGCGATGAGCAGCACAGCCGAGGCAGCGGGCCCGCTCACGGACGAGGGCACCGGCTCGGCCCTGCCCGCGGGGGACGCGGCCGGTGAGGCGGCGCGGCGGCGTACGTTCGCCGTGATCTCGCACCCGGACGCCGGCAAGTCCACGCTCACCGAGGCGCTGGCGCTGCACGCCCGGGTGATCCAGGAGGCGGGCGCCGTGCACGGCAAGGCCGGCCGGCGCGGCACCGTCTCCGACTGGATGGAGATGGAGCGCAACCGCGGCATCTCGATCACGTCGTCGGTGCTGCAGTTCGGCTACCGCGACGCGGTGATCAACCTGCTCGACACCCCGGGCCACGCGGACTTCTCCGAGGACACCTACCGCGTCCTCGCCGCCGTCGACGGCGCGGTCATGCTGCTCGACGCCGCCAAGGGGCTCGAGCCGCAGACGCTCAAGCTCTTCGAGGTGTGCCGCGCGGGCAAGGTCCCGATCATCACCGTGATCAACAAGTGGGACCGCCCCGGCAAGGAGCCGCTCGAGCTGCTCGACGAGATCGAGTCGACCATCGGGCTCAAGCCGACGCCGGTGAACTGGCCGGTCGGCATCGCCGGCGACTTCCGCGGGCTGCTCGACCGGCGCACCGGCGAGTACGTCCGCTTCACCCGCACGTCCGGCGGCGCCACCGTCGCCCCCCAGGAGGTCATGGACGCCGACGCGGCCGCCGCCCGCGAGGGCGACGCCTGGGTGACGGCCGTCGAGGAGTCCGAGCTGCTGGAGGCCAGCGGCGCCGACCACGACCAGGAGGCGTACCTCGCCGAGGAGACGTCCCCGCTGCTGTTCGCCTCGGCCGTGCAGAACTTCGGCGTCAAGCAGCTGCTCGACACGCTCGTCGAGCTGGCGCCCGCACCGGCGCCGCGCCCCGACGTCCGCGGCGGCCGGCGCGCGCTCGACGCGCCGTTCAGCGCGTTCGTGTTCAAGGTGCAGGCGGGCATGGACACCGCGCACCGGGACCGGGTGGCGTACGCGCGGGTGTGCTCCGGCGTCTTCGAGCGCGGCATGGTCGTCACGCACGCCGCCAGCGGCAAGCCGTTCCACACCAAGTACGCCCAGGCGCTCTTCGGGCGCGAGCGCTCGACGCTCGAGACGGCGTACCCCGGGGACGTGATCGGCCTGGTGAACGCCAACGCGCTGCGCCCCGGCGACTCGCTCTACGTCGACAAGGCCGTCGAGTTCCCCGCCATCCCGAGCTTCGCGCCCGAGCACTTCTCGGTCATGCGGGCCAAGGACGTCGGCCGCTACAAGCAGTTCCGCCGCGGTGTCGAGCAGTTGGACCAGGAAGGCGTCGTCCAGGTGCTCCGCTCGGACCTGCGCGGTGACCAGGCGCCCGTGCTGGCGGCGGTCGGGCCCATGCAGTTCGAGGTGTCGGCGTACCGCATGGAGCACGAGTTCAACGCGCCCGTGCACATGGAGCCGCTGGAGTACTCGATCGCGCGCGTCACCGACATCGAGGCCGCCGACACGCTGTCGCGGCTGCCCGGGACCGAGGTGATGGTGCGCAGCGACGGCACCGCGCTGGCGTTGTTCCTGAACAAGTGGCGCATGATGACGGTCGCGCGCGAGCACCCGGGCCTGCGGCTGGACCCGCTGGTGGGCATGGCGGCGGGGGTCTGAGGGCTGGCTCCCGCCCTGCTCGGTGGCAGCTGAAGTGGCCCCGGTGCTGCGGAGCCGAGGCTGGACCGGGCGGCCACGACCCTGTGGCAAGGCATGCTCGCTACAGCAAGCGTGACCTTCCACAGGGTCGCAGCCCGCACCTCAGCCCAGCGGCATCTCGTCGAACAGCACCGTCGGCGCAGCCGCGTCACGCGTGTCGTACCGGTACGACCGCACGACCATGTCCGCGGTGTCGAGCACCGAGAAGCACGTGATGTCGTTGCTCGAGACGTACGGCATCGGCCGGCCCTGCGCGTCCGTCAGCGGCGCCACCGTCGGGACGACCGGCTCCAGGCCGCCCGGGTCGCCGAGCAGGACGTTCTCGCCGTCGTCGGGGAGCGCGCGCTTCGTGCCGTTGAAGTCGTCGTACGCGCCGTAGGAGTTGCCGACGTTCGACGTCTCGAGCCAGTTGACGCCCGAGGCGTTGACGAAGCGGTTCCACAGGTGGGAGTGGCCGTTGTGCACGAGGTTCACGCCGTACCTGCTGAACAGCGGCTCGAGGTCGCGCAGGATGTGGTCGTCCTCGAGGGGGTACTCGTACTTCACCGAAGTGACGTTCCCCGAAGCGTCGCGGGTGACGGTCGGGACCGGGTCGGTGAACGCCGGGGCGGAGTTGTCGCCGAGGCCGTGCCCGGGGTGGTGGTACATGACCACGCGGACCTTGGCCTTGCGGGCCTCCTTCGACGAGAGCTGCTTCTCCAGCCACTCGTACTGCTCCGAGCCCTTCGACACCGGCTCGAAGATGTGCTGGCCGTAGCCCCACTTCGTCGGGTCGGCGAGGGTCGAGGACGCCTCCTGGAACTTGCCCTTCACGTTCGGCGCTGTCGAGCCCGAGCGCCAGATCTGCGTCACGAAGAGGCTGACGAGGAAGACGTCGCCGATCGTGGTCGACCAGTACTGCGGCCCACCCTGCTTCGACGCCGGGAAGGGGAACATCTCCTCGTACGTCGTGGCGTTCCAGGAGTTCGCGGTGACCCACGCCTCGCGGTCGCCGGAGCCCTCGGTGGCGAAGCGGCGCTCCGCGACCGAGCGCGGGTGCGGGTCGTTGAACTGCGCGTCCAGCGTCGCCTCGACCGTGCGGCCCATGACCTCGTGGTTGCCGATGGCCGGGTAGAGCGGGGTGTTCTGGATCAGCGGGGCGCCGGTGTACTGCTTGCCGCCCAGGGTGAACCTGGCCCGGCCGGTGAGGCCGGCGAAGAAGGCGAGGCCCGTGGTCGAGTCGAACCACTCGCTCGCCCGGTCCGGCACGTTGACCAGGTCGCCGGCGACGAGGACGCCGTCGAGCTCGACGCCGACGGTCTCGGCGACCTTGGTGAGGTTCGCCGGGGTCATGTTCTTGAGCTGGTGGTCGCTGGTGAGGAGCAGCTTGACCGCGTCGCCGCGGCGCGCCTTCGCCTCCGCCGTGTACGCCGCGCTGACCGTCGCGCGGCCGTCCGAGTGCAGCGACACGACGCGGTACGGCGTGCGGACGCCGCGCTCGAGCCCGATGACCCGGCCGCAGTGGCGGAAGACCGGGCGCGGCGTCAGCCTGGTGTACGCCTGGGGGGCGCGTGAGGCCGCGTCCTCCGCGGTCTGGCTCAGCCGGTGCGTGTCGGCGCTCTTGCGCCGCCAGCCGTCACCGCTGGCGGCCTTGCCCGTCACGGCGGCGACGGCCTCGGCGGCGGTCATGTCGGCGACCGCGTCACCGAAGAGCACGAAGTGCTCGTCGCCCTCGGTCGCGGTGTGCCAGACGATGTTGACATCGCTCCAGCTCGGGTCCAGCTGGTACGGCTCGCACAGCAGGGCGGGGCCGTCGGTCGAGTAGGCGCGGCGGGCGGCGGAGGCCTCGGAGGCGCCCGAGACGGTCAGGGCGGCGCCGGCGACGAGGCCGGCCGAGCCGGCGAGGACGGTACGGCGGGAGACCAGGGAGGGGTCACCGGAGGCGGGGAGCGGGGAGTTCGCAGTCACGCGCCGACCCGATCGAGGCCCGGTGAACCTGAGGTTCTGCCCAGCTGGCGCGCAGAAGAACGTCCGCTGCAGCTTCTCCGAGATCGTTCGGCGCTGCAACGGGTCGCGGGGCCGCAAGGACGGCGCCACCGAACAATCGCGGCATTCCTCCGCGTACAAGCCGGACGAACGGGAAGGAACGCCACACACCGGGAGCTGCCGCGGCTGCGACGCCGCGTTGCGCCCCGCTGACCGGTCGAGACCAGGCCGCGCGTACCGCCGCATACGAGCACGACCGAGCCCGCTCCGGGAGACCCCATGACGCAGGACACCGGCTCCACCCCCTCCGGCCAGGACCGCGAGGGCGCCCGCGCCGCCATGCAGGACCTGCCCGGCGAGACCGCGCTGGGCAACGTCGACCCGGCGACGGCCACGAGCCCGGACCAGATCGGCCGGCGCGCGGAGGACGTGGCCGCCGAGGCCGGCTTCACCGCGAGCGAGCCCGGCGGGGGCGACTCCGCGGCCTCCTCGAGCCGGGCCGAGTCCGATGCGGGCAGCACTGCGGCGCCCACCGGTATCGCCGATCTGGACCGCAGCACCTCCGACACGCCGCTCGGCGACATGTCCACCGGCGGGGAGGCCGCGCGCGAGGCGATCGGCGTCGACCCCTCGGACAACCGGTTCGGGCAGGTGCCGGACAACAGCACCGGTGAGGCCACGCGCGCCGAGGTGCTGGGCGACCAGGCCTGAGGCGGGGGATGCGCCACAGGCTCAAGCCCCTGGCCGACCAGGTCGTCGTCATCACCGGCGCCTCGAGCGGCATCGGGCTGGTGACGGTGCGGCAGGCCGCTGCGCGCGGGGCCGCCGTCGTGCTCGCCGCCCGCAACGAGGAGGCCCTGCGCGGCCTGGCGCAGGTGATCCGGGCGCAGGGCGGGCGGGCGACGTACGTCGTGGCGGACGTCGGCCGGCAGGAGGACGTCCTAGGAGATCGCCCGCACCGCCGTCCAGGAGCTCGGCGGCTTCGACACCTGGAAGAACAACGGCGGTGTGTCGATCTTCGGCCGCATCGAGGACGTGTCGACCGAGGACATGCACCGGGTCTACGACACCGTGCTGTGGGGTGTGGCGTACGGCTCCCTGGAGGCCGTCGCGTACTTCAGGCAGCGCACGGACAGCAGGCACGGGGCGCTCATCACCGTGGGCAGCGTCGCGACATGTACCTCGGGTTCCAGGCCACGGCCGCCCAGCCGGCCGGGGCGCTCGCGCCGCGGACGATGGACCGGGCCATCGAGCTGTGGCTCTACCGCTCCCAGCACGCGGACCGGCCGGGCCGGCCGCGGGAGAAAAGCGCCTGCACCACGCGGGCTACGGGCTGCAGGAGCGGGGCACCCACCGCGGCTGGTTCCGCGAGCGCAGCGTCTACGTGAAGCTGCAGAAGCATCACCCGGTACGCGACCTCGCGCTCTTCGGGCTGGCGACCGCCGCCCTGCAGACCCGCCACGACGGAAAGGCCTCGGACATGGGCAAGGGCCCCACCAGCTCCTCGGACAACCACGCGCTCGCGCAGGCGGTGCACGACCTCGGTGCCGCGCTCTGGCTCGGCGGCGCGGTGATGGGCGCCGCCGGCGTGAACAAGGCGGGCAAGGACCTGCCCCAGGGCATCGACCGAATCCGCGTGGCCGACTCGGCGTGGAGCCGTTTCGGCCCGGTCGAGTGGGTCGGGATCGCAGCCGTGCTGGGCGCCGGGCTCCGCCTCACCCAGGTCGGGAAGGGGCGGATGGCCCTGCAGCAGGGATTCGCCACCGCCGGGATGCTCAAGGCCGGGGTCGGCGTGCTCGGGGCGGCGGCGACGGCGTACAGCACCTACACCGGCAAGAAGGTGGCCAAGCTCGCCGAGGCGGCGCACGCTCGCGGCGAGCAGGTCGAGGTCAAGGACGCGACGATCCCGACCGAGGGGACGCCGCCGGAGATCGCGCGCTGGCAGAAGCGCGAGCGGCTCGCGCAGTACGCCGTGCCGGTCCTCGCCGGCGGCAACATCGCCCTCGGGTCGTACCTCGTCCAGTCCTACCGGACGGGCGCCACCGCGAAGGGCGTCAAGCACCGCCTGCTCGGGAGCTGAGGCATCAGCAGGGCGTGGTGCACCGGGGCGGTGGCTCACGACAGACGTGGACCGTCATGACGACCGGGCTCGTCATCACGCTCGCCCTTCGGGCGGTCGCTGCCGTCATGGTCGCCGGGACGCTGGTCGGCGTGCGCGCCTGCTCACTGCTCGCGCACCTGGGCATCGCCGCCGTGGAGGGCGGCGAGAGCGCGCCCACGCGAGCGCTGACGCTCAGCGCAGCCCGTGCTCGTGGGCGAAGACGACGATCTGCACCCGGTCGCGCAGGTCGAGCTTGCGCAGGATGCTGCCCACGTGCGTCTTCACCGTCGACTCGCTGAGGAAGGTCTCGGCGGCGACCTCGGCGTTGCTCAGGCCGCGCGCCACCGCGTCGAGGATCTCGCGCTCCTTGTCGGTCAGGGAGCCGTAGGCCGAGGGCAGCGGCTGCGAGTGCCGGAACCCTCCTTCGAGCAGCGTGTGCAGGTCGTCCGGCGCGAGGACGGCGCTCCCCGAGTGCACGGTCCGGATCGCGGCCCGCAGGAAGTCCGGCGTCGCGTCCTTGAGCAGGAAGCCGCTCGCGCCGTAGCGGATCGCCGTCGCGGCCCGGTCGTCCAGGTTGAACGTCGTCAGGACGATGACCCGGACCGGCCGGGAGCGGCGGGCGGCGGCCTCCGGCGCGAAGATCAGCCGCGTCGCCTCCACGCCGTCCATCTCCGGCATGCGGATGTCCATGAGCACGACGTCCGGCTGGGTGGTGGCGACCAGGTGGACGGCGTCCCGGCCGTTGGACGCCTGCCCGACGACCTGCATGTCGGGCTGCGCGTCGAGGTTCACCGCCACCCCCGACCGGAAGAGCTCCTGGTCGTCGACCAGCAGCACGCGGATCGGCTCGCTCATCGTCCCCCCTTGGGCCGCACCGGCACGTCGGCCGTCACCGTGAACTGCACCGTGCCTTCCGGCACGTCCTCCCGGCGGGTACGCAGCCGGCCGCCCACGGCCTCGAGCCGCCGTGCCATGCCGGGCAGCCCGAGCCCTTCCCCGGAGGTGTACTCCATTTCCTGAACGGCGTTGCGCACTTCGAGGCGCAGCTCGTCGGCGCCCCACGTCCGGTCCACGAAGATCGGCAGGTCGCGCCGCCCGTGCCGGATGGCGTTCGTGAGCATCTCCTGCAGCACGCGGTACGCCACCACGTCCAGCTCCGGAGGCATCGGCTGCGGCAGGCCCTCGACCCGCAGCCGCAGGTCGTGGCCGGCGCCGCGCACGCCCTCGATCAGCTCGTCCAGCCCACCCGGTGGACGCGGGGGAGCGGCGTCCGGTGACGTGGACGCCAGCACCTGGCGCACGTCCCCCAGCGAGGAGCGTGCCGTCGCGGCGATCTGCTCCATCGCGGAGCGGATCTTCGCGATGTCGGCGTCCTCGTAGAACTGCGCCGAGTCCGCCTGCGCCAGGATGACGGTCAACGAGTGGCCGACCACGTCGTGCACGTCGCGGGCCAGCCGGGCCTGGGCCGCCTCCAGCCCCGCGATCTCCTGGTGCCGCTCGGCCTCCGCCTCGGCGGCGCGCCGCTGGGCCACGGAGCGCCGGTACGCGTCGCGGACCCGGAGCAGCAGCCCCACCAGCCAGGGGCCGGCCAGCGCGGCGAGCACCAGCACGAGCCCGTTCGCCACGACAGGAGCCGAAAGGTCCCCGCCGAAGCGGTACAGTCCGAGCCGGCGCGGCAGGTCGGTGCCGGTGGTCGCGATGTACGCCAGGGCGAGGACCGCCCCAATCGGGATCGAGACGCCGCTGGCCCACACCGTGACCGGGCGCCCGTAGCGGGCCGTCCCGTACGCCACGAGCAGGGTGGCCAGTTGCACGAACGCGACGTCACGGCCGAGCAGCACCTGCAGCACGGCGGCCGCCCACACCAGCGCCAGGGCGAGCGCGGGCTTGACCCGGTACGTCCCCGCCGCCACCCCCATCGCGACCGCGGCGAGGGGGCTGGGGTTGTTCGCGGAGATGCCGCGGCCGGTCTCCCACAGCCCGAACGCCGCGACGGCCAGGCCGATCGCGCCGCCGAGGAGCAGGCGCCGCCCCGCCTCGTCGGGCGGCCAGGAGAGCGAGTGGGCCATGGACTGTGCGCGTGCCGATCCGGTGCGGAGAAGAGGACGCGCCCATGCAATCACGTCACCCAACGCGGGCCAGCGCCCCCGTGACCAGCTCGTCCAGCAGCCGGGGGTACGCCAGGCCGGCCGCCGCGAACATCTTCGGCACCTGCGACTGCTCGGTGAGCCCGGGCATGGTGTTGACCTCGTTGAGCACGGGGCCGCTCCTCGTGAGGAAGAAGTCGACCCGGGCCACGCCCGAGCAGCCGAGCGCGTCGAACATCGCGAGCGCGGCCTCCTCGAGCTCCTTGCCCTCGACGTCCGAGACCACGGCCGGCAGCCGGAAGTCGGCAGACCCGTCGTACTTGGCCTCGGTGTCGAACAGCCGCCCGGACGGCACGACGACCTCCAGCGGCGGGCCGGCCACGCGCGTCCCGTCGGCGCGCTCGAGGACCGCCACGTCCACCTCGCGCCCGACGACCAGCTCCTCCACGAGCACCCGGGTGTCCAGCTCCAGCGCGGCGCGGGCCGCCGGCACGAGCTGCGCGGCCGAGCGGACGAGCGTCACCCCGTGGCTGGAGCCGGCCGCCACCGGCTTCACGACCGCGGGCAGCCGGACGGGGACGAGCTCGTCGACGGAGGCCACGACCATCCCCGGCGCGACGCGGATGCCCAGCGCCGCCGCCACCAGCTTGGTGGCCCACTTGTCCATGGCCAGCGCGCCGCCGCGGACGCCGGCGCCGACGTAGGGGACGCCGGCCAGCTCGCAGAGCGCCGCGAGCGTGCCGTCCTCGCCGTGCGGGCCGTGCACCGCCGGGAAGGCCACGTCACAGGCCGCGAGCACCGCGACGGCGTCGGCGAAGGCGAGCGGGGAGCCGTCGGAGGACCACGAGCCGTCCCGCCCGATCGTCAGGGGCACGACGTCGTAGCGCCGCGGGTCCAGCGCCCGCCGCACCGAGGCGGCGGTGGCGAGGCCGACCTCGTGCTCGCAGTTGCGCCCGCCGCCGATCACGGCGACGCGCCGCCGGGCGCTCACGCGCTCACCGCCAGCTGCGGAGCCGTCAGCGTCCGGCGTGCCACGCGCGGGCCGATCCCGGTCACGATCTCGTGCTCGAGCGTCCCCGCCCAGCGGGCCCAGTCAGCGGTGGTGGGCTCGCCGGAGGCGCCCGGGCCGAACACCGTCGCGGTCTCCCCGAGGGCCACCGGGTCCTCCCCGGCCTCGACGACCACGCAGTCCATGGACACGGCGCCCACGACCCGGCGCCGGCGCCCGCGCAGCTGCACCCACGCCGATCCGGAGGCCGCGCGCGGGATGCCGTCGGCGTACCCCACCGGGAGCAGGGCCAGCCAAGCCCGCCGCGACGTGGCGTACGTGCGGCCGTAGCCCACGTGCGTGCCGGCGGGCACCTCGCGCACCGCGACGACCGGCGCCGTGAGGGTCAGGGCAGGGTGCAGCCGGGTCGTCCCGGAAGGGTCGATGCCGGCGAGCCCCGCGCCCACGCGGCAGAGCTCGAAGTGGGTGTCGGGCGCGGTCAACGTGGCCGCGGTCGCGGCAAGGTGACGCGTGCCCGGGCGCAGGCCGGCGGCCCGCGCCGCCGCCACGGCTTCGAGGAAGCGCTCGCGGCCGTGCCGGTTGAGCGGGTCGCACGGCTGGTCCGCCCACCCGAGGTGGCCCATGACGCCGACGACGCGTACGTCCCCGGCGAGCTCGGCGCTGCGGGCCGCGGCGCACAGCGCGTCCCACTCCAGCGGGGAGGCGCCGTCCCGGGCCATCCCGATGTCGACGTGCAGGTGCAGCCGGGCGGGCCGCCCGGTGCGGCGGGCCGCAGCGGCGATCGCCTGCAGGTGGGCCGGCGAGGGCACGGCGAGCTCCACCCCCGCCCGCACCGCCTCGTCGAAGGGCGCGTCGACCGGGTTGAGCCAGCTGAGCACGGGCGCCTCCACCCCGTCCCGGCGCAGCGCCAGCGCCTCCTCGACCGAGGTCACCCCGAGCGCCGTCGCACCGCTGGCCAGCGCCGTGCGGGCCACGCCCGCGTCCCCGTGCCCGAAGCCGTCGGCCTTGACGACGGCCATCAGGGCGCCGCGCGCCGCGGAGGCCAGCAGGCGGGTGTTGGCCGCGACGGCCGAGAGATCGACCGTGAGGGTGGGGCGGCTCATCGCTCGACCGGGCCGTAGATCGCGCGGTCCGCCCCGCTGACGAAGGCCCAGTAGCGGTCGCCGAAGCTCCAGTGCCACCACTCGGTCGGATAGTTCACCAGCCCGACGTCGCCGAGGGCCCGCGCGAGCAGAATGCGGTTGCGGCGCGCCTCCGGGTCGACGTCGGCGTCGAACGCGCAGCGGCCTCCGCTCTCCTCCGGGGTGGCGTCCAGCTCGGTCCCCATCCACAGCTCCCGGCCGAACGCGTCGGCGAGCGTGACGTCGACCGCGGCCCCCGCCACGTGGGGCGCGACCTCGAGCGGCGCGACGTAGCGGGTCGCGAGCCGCCGCAGCTCCTTCGACCCGAGCCAGGGGAACGTGGTGCGCAGCTCGCGGGTGTAGCCGGTCAGCACCGCGGCCTGGGCGCGGGCGGTGCGCAGCCCCTCGACGACGAGCAGGCGCACCCCCGGGGGGAGCGCCGCGTCGGCGGCCAACAGCCGGTCGGCGAGCGTGGAGCGCACGTGGCGCCGGTCGCTGCCCGGCTCGGCGCAGGCGATGCCGCAGGTGGCGAGGTCGACGAGCGGGTCGCCGTTGTCCTCGACCGGGATCGCGACCACGTCGGGGTCGGCGATGAGCGTTGTCATGGCCGCGACGTTAGGGATCGCCGACCTTGCGCCGCCTCGGTCGCAGGTGCCGGGCTGCGGTACCTGAGGCGGAGTGGAGGTACCGCTGGTGCTGCTGTGGCAGGAGGGGCGCCCGCGGGTGATTCCGCCGGAATCACTCGAGCAGCAGCGGCGCGCCGCCTTGAACGGGCCCCCACCCGCTGGCGTAGACAGTGCCCGTCCGACTCGCCCGCCCGTCCGGCGCGGCGAGCCGATCGACCGGCGAAAGGACTTCTGTGGCACCCAGCAGCAGGCGAGGGCGCGGGCTCGAGGGCTCCGCCGTGGCGGCGCTCACCCGACGGGTGCCCGCGGCCACGTCCGAGGAGCATTTCCCGGCCCGCAGCGGGCGCATCGTCGCGGCCCTCGCGCGCCCCGGGCAGGAGGCCGGCCCGGGCCGGGCGGTCCTCGACGTGCCGCTGTCCGACATCGCCGAGAACCCGGACAACCCGCGCAGCGCGGTCGGGGACGTCACCGAGCTCGCCGCGTCGATCCGGGAGAGCGGGGTCCAGCAGCCCGTCACCCTCGTGCCGACCGCCGCCTGGGTCGCCACCCACCCGGACCACGCGGCAGCCATGGCCGGGCGGAGCTACGTGGTGGTCATGGGCCACCGGCGCCGGGCGGCCTCGCTGCTGGCCGAGCGCGCGACGCTGCCGGCGATCGTCCGCGAGGACCTTGCCGACCCGGTCGAGGCGCTGGTCGCGGCCGGGCTGGAGAACCTGCACCGCGAGGACCTCACGCCGTTGGACGAGGCCCGCCAGTACGCCGCGCTGGCCGAGCGCGGAGTCAGCCAGCGCGACATCGCCCGCCGGCTCGGGGTCGCCCAGAGCCAGGTGTCCAAGCGGCTCGCCCTGCTCCGGCTGGCCCCGTCGGCCCGGCGCGACCTCGCCGAGGGCGCCCTCTCGCTCGCCGACGCCGCCGCGCTCGCGGCGATGCCGGCCGAGCAGGCCGAGGCGGCGTACGGGCTGGCCAAGGAGCGGTCGCTGCCGGTCCCGGCGGCGGTGCAGGAGCTGACCCGCCGGGCCGAGGCGCAGCGGGCCGTCGAGCAGGCGCAGGAGCAGGCGGCGCGCGAGGGCGTCCCCCTCGTCGAGCCGGAGGCCGTGTGGGGCTCCGAGGCGGCGGAGGGCCGGCGGCTGCACACGGACGAGGAGGTGGTGGCATCCCGTGCGGCGGGGACGCTGGTCGCCGTCGCGACGCCGCAGGGCCTGGAGTACTACACGTCCGCCGAGACCGTGCCGGGGGACCCCGAAGGCCCCGTCGCGGCCCCCGACGAGGAGCGCGAGCGCCGGCGCGCGACCAAGGCCCGCGCTGCGGCGTGCACCGCGCTCGTGCAGGCGCCGCCGGACGCCCGCGCGCTCCTGCGCGAGCTGGCCGAGGCGGCCCTGCACCGCCGGGTGGACAGCGCCGGCGCGCTCAAGCTCGTCCACGGCTGGCTCGGGCGCCGGATCGGGGACACCTACGCCAAGGACCCGCAGGTCTGGCGGGACAGCCTGGCGACGGGCCCGGACCGGCAGCACGCGTGGGGCGCGTGGGCCATGACCGTCGCGGCGGACGAGCTCGCGGCCCGGGCTCCGCGCGAGGAGTGGGGGAGGCGGGAGGCCGCCCACGTCCAGCGGCTCGTCGACGCGGTCGGCTACGTCCCCACCCCGTGGGAGCAACGCCGGCTGGGCCAGGCGCGGGACGCGCCGCCCGCCGGTGATTCCGGCGGAATCAGCGCCGGCACCCCTGCAGAGGACGTCCAGTGATCACAGTCGCCATCGCGAACCAGGCGGGGTCGGCCGGGAAGACGACCAGCGCCGTGACCCTCGCCGCCCTGCTCGCCCAGGGTGGGCACGAGGTCCTGCTCCTCGACTCCGACGGCCAGGCCAATGCCACCACCTGGCTCGGGGTGGACGAGCCTGCGGCCACCCTCGGTGACGTGCTGCTGCGCCGGCGAGGGCTCACGCTCGTCGACGCCGCCGTGGAGACCGACGTGCCGCGGCTGCGGCTCGTGCCCGCGGACGACCGGCTCGACGCCGACGCGGTCGAGCTGGCCCGCTCGCTCGGCGGCGAGCAGCGGCTGCGCCAGGCGCTGGAGGCGATGGCCGAGCAGCAGGCGGCCGCGGACGTCACGATCATCGACTGCCCGGGGGCGCTGAGCATCTTCACGATCGCAGCGCTCGTCGCAGCGGACTCGGTAATCACCGTGGCCCAGCCGACGGTCAAGGAGCTGGCCGGCGTGCCGAAGCTGGAGGGCACGGTCGAGGACGTCCGCAGCGCCTACAACCCCAAGCTGTCCCTCGCCGGCGTGATCCCGTGCAACGTGCCGCCCACCGGGGCGGGCGTGCTCTACGCGCAGGCGCTCGCCCTGCTGGCCGAGAACTACGGCGACATCGTCACTCCCGCGGTCCGGCGCAGCGTGCGGGTCCCGGAGGCGTACGCCCAGCAGCGGCCGCTCCCCGTGCACTCCCCGCGGGAGGCGGTCACCGAGGACTACCGCGCGGTGCTGGACGCCCTGGCCCGGGCGGGCGTCCTGCCCGCGTCGGGGGATCCGCTCGACCCGCCGGCCCCCCGGCGGCGGGCGATTCCGGCGGAATCACGGGCGCGGACGGAGGAGCCCGGGCTGTGGTGAGGGCCGTTCCTCAACGCGCCAGCGCCGCGGCGATCTCCGTGGCGGCCTGGTCCACGCCCTTGCCGGGCAGGTCGTACGCCGAGTGCGCCGTGTTGCGGAACGCCGCGAGGTTGTTCGTGCAGACCGCGTCGCCGGAGTCGCACCAGGACCCGACCCTGCCGGCGAGGTCGGCCGGGACGTACGGCACGCGGGCCTCGAGGATCCCGCTGTCCACCAGGCAGCCGGCGCTGCCGCGGCGCCAGGGGGACCTGCTGCCGCCGCGGCAGGCCGGGGGGACGATGCCCTTGCCCTCGGGCAGGTGAAGCTTCGGGTCGCCGAAGAGCGCGACGTACGCGACCCGCGCCCGCAGGGCGGGGGCCAGCCCGGCCAGGGCGTCACCGATGACGTGCGCGCCCTGCGAGTAGCCGCTCAGCACGAAGCGCTCGCCCGGGCAGAGCGCGGAGCGGGCCGAGAGGTAGGCCGCCGTCTCGGCGACCCCCTGGGCGACGCTGGCCCGGTAGCTGCCGAGGCCGGTCCAGGACAGGTCTGCGCCGATCATGGTGAGGAAGGCCTCGGTGGAGTCGGTGCCGACGCCGACCGCCGGGTAGCGGGCCGCGCCCTGGGCATGGGTGCCGAGCTCGTACGTGCCCACCGGTCGCGCCGCGAGCGCTGCGAGCGACGCGGAGAAGAAGCGGGTAACCTCCCCGGCGCCCAGCGGCTGGCCGGAGCCACGGGCGAAGACCAGCGTGGCGTCGGTGCAGGCCACGGCGGCCCCGGCGGCGGCCGCCGGGGCGGGACCGGGCAGCCCGAGCAGGCACGCGACGACCGCGCACGCCGTGAGCAGGGCACGAGGAAGGCGGCGCGAGACGGACATGGCTGCTCCCGGGACGACGGCGGTGCGACGTCCCGGAATCTAGGTGACCGGACGGGCCGCCCGCGCCGTGCAGACGCGGCCATGGCCGCTAGCTGCCAAGCAGGCCCTTCACGTACGCCGCCTGCCCCAGGTGCTGCATGTCGTCCCCGACGACGCTGACGAGGCGCACGCCGAGCGTGACCGGGGGGTCCCAGCGTTCGTCGACGACCCGGTCCAGGTCGGCGTCGGTGAGGCTGCCGACGTACTCCAGCGTGCGGTCCACGACGGCGTCGAGGTAGCCCGCGAGCAGCTCGGCGCCCGCCCGCACCTGCCCCACCTGGGCCGCGGACTGCCCGTAGCCGGTCTCGCCGGTCTCGAACGGCAGCCCGAACCGGTCGGCCCAGCCCTGGGCCGTCCACACCTGCTCGTAGCCGCCGGCCTCGGCGAGGTGGTCGTCCTGCACGCGGGCCAGGTGCCACACCAGCCAGGCGATCGAGTTGCCCGTGCCGTCGGGCCGGGTCGCCAGCTGCTCCCCCGAGAGCCCGTCGACCGCGTCGTGCCCGAGCTCCTTCATCCGCTCGAAGGCGTCCTTCAGCAGGTCAGCGACGGTCATCGGCGTCTCCTCGTGATCGGGTGCAGTCGTCCTCTCCCCAGGCCGTCGACGGCGCATTCACGGGCGAGCCTCCGGCCCAGGCCGGCCGGGACGCCTCGCGGCCGGTCAGCCGGGGCGCTCCACCGGCGTCACGGCGACGTCCCACGGCCGGGCAGCCACCCCGGTCCCGAACGGCGCCAGCTCGGTCAGCAGCCGGATCGAGCGGGCGAGCGGCGTGCTCGACCCCTGCCACCCGCCGACCCGGTGCCGCGGCCCGGCGGGGCCGAAGAGCGCCACGTTGCGCGCCGCGTGCGTGGGGTCGTGGCGGATCGTGCCGCTGATCCCGTCGAAGCCGGCCCGGCGCAGGCCTCCCGCCCAGCGGTGGGCCAGCGCGTAGTCATCGCCGCCCACGAGGTCGGCGGTGACGCCGAACGGCCGGGATGCGGGTGCGCGCAGGTCGGCGAGCCGGGGTGGGGCCGGCGCCGTGCGCGTCACGGTGAGCAGCCGGCGGCTCTCGACGTCGACGCGGTCGACGAGCCCGCAGCCGCGGAAGACCTCCAGCCAGGCGGCGTAGGCCCGGTCGGCGAAGTAGCAGGTGCCCTCGGGGCGTGGCAGGTCGAACCGGCCGGGCAGCCGGCTGGGCAGGCTGGAGAAGAACCACGGCGTACGCCGCTCGCCGGACTCGGGGTCGCGGGCGCGCCAGATGCGGAAGAAGGGGCCGGTCGCCCGGGCCGCGTCCACCGCGGGGAAGCCGTCGAAGGACCCCTCGCGGCCGGGCGCCGGGAAGCCGGCGGGCCCGCTGCCGGGGGGACCCGCGGGCGGCTCGGAGGGGGGCTCGAGCGGTGGCTCGGGGGAGCGGGGCCGCTGCATCAGGCCGCCAGGCTCCGCGCCCATCCGCGGGCGGCGGCGGCGACGGGGGCCGGGCTGCCCTCCCGGAGCACGTCGACGGGGCGCTCGCCGTCGAGCGCGGGCTGCGGAGACACCAGCCAGGAGGCGACCGTCCACCGCGACACCAGCGGCTCGGGCAGCTCCGCGAGCACGTCGTCGAGCCCGGCGAGCGGGGCGCCGTCGGCGAACTGGAAGCGCGGGTAGACGACCCGCCCGGAGCCGGTCGTCAGGGCAAGGAGCCCCTTGCGCTTGCTCACCGCCTGCTTGCTGATGAGGCGCCCGCCGCGTGAGAGCAGCGTGCGCACGCCCTCCACGTCGTAGAACGCGCCGAGGTGCGCCTCCCACGCGGCCGCCGTGTCGACGACGCGGCCCGCAGTCTCGCGGGCGAGCGCGTCCGGGTCGTCGACGCGGTCGAGCCGGCTGCCGTCCGGGTCGCGCAGCAGCAGCTCGGCGATCATGGAGTTGACGAAGCGCTGCTGGCTGGGACGCAGGCCCACCAGCGCGGGCGGGGCGGCAGAGCGCCGGGCAGCCGTGCTCGTCGCGGTCGCGGACGGCGAGCGGACGATGCGCTGGGACGGGCTCACGGCGGCTCCTCGGTCAACGACGTCAACCTCCAGCCTACCCGGAGGGTCAACGTCGTCAACCGGCAGTGGCTACTGCCGCTCGACCAGCTCGAACGGCGCCGCCACCAGCCCGAGCCGGGTGCGGACGTGATAGCGGGTACGGCCGCGCTTCTCGATCGTCCCGCGGAGCCCGGCGTACTTGCCCCGGCCGCCCAGCCGCACGGCAGCCCCGACGGGCAGCGCGGCCGGGCCGGGCGCGGTCGGGCGCGGGGTCGCCGTCACCGAGGCCGCGGCGGTCTGCCCGCCCGCGGAGGCCGCCCCCGCTTGCGCGGCCTGAGCCGTGCGGGCCGCTCGCGCCGCCCGGCTCCGGTAGAACGCGAGCTGCGCCTCGTACGCCGGGTGCATCGGCACCTCCTGTCCTCGGTAGGTCCAGCGGAAGACCGCCGACAAGTCGAACCGGCGCGAGCACTTCGCGCACGACTGGACCTTCTCCGGCCGGCGGTGCCGGGTGGTCTCGTGGCCCTGCGGGCACACCCCCAGCCACGGCCCGGGGGCGCGCTCGGCCGTCGCGGGGACGCACCGTTCCCCGCTGCAGCCGATGGCGAGCGCCCGGGCCCGCCAGACCCGGTCGTGGCCGTGCCGGGGGCCCACGAGGGCGTGCGCGATCTCGTGGAGCAGGGTGTCGCGGACCTCGGCCGCGGTGTGCAGCTGGGTCAGGACGCGGCTCAGCCCGATCTCCTTGCGCTCGAAGCGGCACACCCCGGCGCGGGTCTTGGCGTTGTCGAACACCAGCCTCCAGCCGGCCAGGCCGTGTCGGTGCAGGAGCTCCTCGCCGTGCGCCCTGGCCTCCGCAAGCTCCATCGTCCCCGTCTCCTCGTCCTGTCCGTCCTGACGTCCAGCGTGCCTGGGCCCGGCGCCGAGCGCGGCGGCCGCGCGCGGCGAGCCTGCAGCCGCGGACGTCGCCGGCACGGTCGAACTATCGCCGACGCCACTGACACCGCGGCCCGGGGCACGGCGGGACGACAATCGACAAGGGGTCGGAGCCGTCCGTCTGACATCCTTGTCCGGTCCGGACAGCGCGGTCCGTGCGTCCGCTCCCGGGCGCAGCCCCACCCTCGAAGGACGACGACACCGCATGACCGCGACAACCGATGCCCGCGACGCCGAAACGGCTCCCCCTCCCACCGTCTCCCCGCGTGAGCGGCTCCGCCTGGTCGCGGTCCTCGGCCTGCTCGTGGCCCTCGGCCCCTTCACCATCGACCTCTACCTGCCGGCGCTGCCGACGATCACCGAGGACCTGGGGACGACCGAGGCCGCGGTCCAGCTCACGCTGACCGGGACGCTGGCCGGCCTCGCGGTCGGCCAGCTGGTGATCGGCCCGCTGTCGGACGCGTTCGGCCGCCGCCGGCCGCTGCTGGCCGGGACCGCGCTGCACGTCGTCGCCTCGGCCCTGTGCGTCGTGGCGCCCGACGTGGCGGTGCTCGGCGTGCTCCGGGTCGCCCAGGGGCTCGGCGCCGCCGCCGCGACCGTCGTCGCGCTCGCCGTCGTGCGGGACCTGTTCTCCGGCCTCGCCGCGGCCACGATGTTCTCCCGCCTCATGCTGGTGCTCGGCACCTCGCCGGTCCTGGCCCCGACGATCGGTGGCGAGCTGCTGCGCTGGACCGAGTGGCGCGGCATCTTCATCGCGCTCGCCCTGCTCGGCGCCGTGCTCATGGCGCTGTCGGCCCTGGCCCTGCGCGAGACGCTGCCCCCGTCCCGCCGGCGTCGCGGGGGAGTGCGCGACACGGCGGCGGCCTACGTCGCCCTGCTGCGCGACCGCCCGTACGTCGGGCTCGTCCTCGTCATCGGCCTGTCCATGGCCTCGCTGCTGGCCTACGTCGCCGGCTCGTCGTTCGTCCTGCAGGACCAGTTCGGCCTCTCCGAGCAGCAGTTCGGGCTGGCCTTCGCGGCCAACGCCGTCGCCGTCATCGGGGCCACGCAGCTCAACGTCCGGCTGCTGCGCCGCTGGGGGCCGCAGCAGCTGCTCGTGGCCGCGCTGGCGGTGGGCACGGGCGCCGGCCTGGTCATGCTCGCGCTCGCGGCGACCGGGACCGGAGGCCTGGCCGGGATCCTCGTCCCCCTCTTCGTCTCCCTGGCCGGCTTCGGGATGGCAGGGCCGAACGCCCAGGCGCTCGCGCTGCTGCGGCACGGCGAGGCCGCCGGCACCGCGGCGGCCCTGCTCGGGGCGGCGCAGTTCGGCATCGGCTCGCTCGCCTCCCCGCTCGTCGGCGCGCTCGGCAACGACGGGACGGCGATGGCCGCGCTCGTCGCCGGTGGGATGGCGGCTGCGGCCCTCGTCCTGGTCACGGTGGTCCGCCCCTGGCAGCTGGCCGGCTTCGAGGCGTCGACCGTCCGGCTGGCCGCCGAGGGTGGAACGACCGGCGCGGCGGACCCCGGCGCGGCCAGGCGATAGGCCGCGCCACTACCGCGGCTACCGGTGGGCGCCGTCGGGCTGCGGGACGAGCTCGCCGGCCGCGTCGACGACCGGGACGTCCGGCGTACGCGCGTCCAGCCGGTGTGCCGCCCGCTCACCGCGCCGGGCGACCGGGCCGACGCCCAGCGCCCGGCCGAGGCCGTACGCCGGCATGCCGACGTAGATCGACTCGCGCGAGCCGCCGGGCACGAGGTACGTCTCGTGGAAGATGCCGGCGGCGTCCCCCGCGCTGCGCGCCTGCTTGTTGAACGCCCGCCAGGCCGGCAGGTGCTCGCGGTCGGCGGCGCGGGCGTACGCGTCGAGGTGCTCGAAGGACCGCCAGTACTGCACGACGAGGATGACGCGGCCGGAGTAGTAGGTCCGTGCGTCGAGCATCCCGAGCTCGGGCCGGCACCAGAGCTCGCGCAGCATGCGCGGCATGGCGAGGGCCGCCGGCAGCCAGCTGCGGACGGCCCGTAGCCGGTTCACCCGCATGCCGATGAGGAAGACCACGACGTCGTCGTCGGTCGCCGCCGTCATGCGCCCGGGAACCACTGTCGCGGACATGCCCGTCCCTCCGTCGCAAGATGTGTACGCTGTCAACATGGCAGCAGATGTTGACAGTGTCAACTCCCGCGCGAAGCGGCCCTACCACCACGGGCGGCTGCGCGAGGCGCTGCTCGAAGGGGCGCTCGCCCTTGCGCAGGAGGGCGGCCCGGCCGCGGTCGGGGTGCGCGAGGTCGCACGCCGGGCGGGGGTGTCGCCCACCGCGGCGTACCGGCACTTCTCCAGCCGCGAGGACCTCGTCACCGCGGTCCGTGACGAGGCCATGCTGCAGCTCGCAGCGCGGATGCGGGCCGAGGCCGCCGAGGGCGAGCGCTCGGCCGCGGGAGCGCTGCGCGCCACGGGCGCGGCGTACGTCCAGTTCGCGCTCGACGAGCCGGGGCTGTTCCGGGCGGCCTTCACCCCCTGCCCCACCCCGCCGGGCGGCACGGAGGAGGACGACCCGTACGCCCTGCTCGGCGCCGCGCTCGACGGCCTGGTCGACGAGGGCCGGCTCACGGCGGAGGGCCGGACGGGCGCGGAGCAGGTGGCCTGGGCGTGCGTGCACGGCGTCGCGCAGCTCGTGCTGGAGGGACAGCTGCCCGACGAGGTCGAGCAGGCGGTCCGGGAGCGGCGGCCCGGCAGCCTGCTCGACCGGGTGCTCGACGTGATCCGCGAGGGGCTGGTGGCCAGCTCGCCTACGGCCACCGCGTCGTCGTCAACGTGAAGCCCGCGCCCCGCAGCCGCTCGGCCAGCCTCGGGCCCAGGGCGGCGGCCGGAGTGAGCACCCCCGCCCGGTGCGGCAGGAGCCCCGCGTCCAGCGCCAGGGCCAGCGCGCTCTCGGCCAGCATCCGCGCCGTCGCGCCGTAGCCGGGGTCGAAGGGCGCCGCGACCGTGGCCGCGTACCGCGCGCCCGTCCCGGTCACCGTGTACGTCGTCGTGCCGAAGTGCCCGGCCTCCTGCACCTCGGGGGACGGTGCCTCCCCGGGCGTCGGGAGCACGCGGTCGAGCACCCGGCGGGAGGGTGGACGGGCGAGCAGCGCGCCGGCCACCCCCAGCCCTGCGGCCACGGCGGCCGCGGCCGGCAGGCCCAGGCGTCCGCCGCCGACGTGCAGCGCCTCCGAGTAGTCCAGCTCGTGCCCGTAGTCGAATGCCTGCAACGCATTGCTGCGATGGACGATTCGTGAATTGAACGCGGCCATCGGGAACGGCGCGGTCCAGACGCCGGCGACGCTGCGGACCGCCCGCCGGCGGCCGGTCGGAAGGGGCCGGTCGGCGGACGGGCTCAAGGCGTACGGGTCCCGGGTCAGCGCCCGCGCCCGAGCGCCGGCGCGCGCGGCGTCCAGCTCCCCGCGCAGGCTCTCGAACGTGCTGCCACCGATCCCGCCGCGCATCGGGCCGGCGACGAGCACCGTGCGGGTGAGGCCGCCCGACCCGTCCGCGCGCGGTCCGCGAGCAGCAGGGCCGCGAGGTCGGAGGGCACGGCGTCGAACCCGCAGGCGTGGACGACGCGCGTCCCCTCGCCCGCGGCAGCGGCGTGGAACCGGTCGATGCTCTCGCGCACGAACAGGGTCTCGCCGGTGACGTCGGCGTAGTGGGCCCCGGCTCGGGTGCAGGCGGCGACGACGGGCAGGCCGTGCCGGGCGTACGGGCCGACCGTGGTCGCGACGACGCGCGCGCTCTCGGCAAGGGCGTCGAGCGAGCGGTCGTCGGCGGTGTCGGCGACCAGCAGCGGCCACGTCGCGGCTCGCTCGGGGAGCGTGTCGCGCAGCCGGCCCAGCGCCTCCGGTGAGCGGCCGGCGAGCCCGATCCGAGCCCCCGCCGGAGCCGCGGCCGCGAGGTACGCGGCGGCCACCCGCCCCACGGACCCGGTCGCGCCGAGCAGGGCGACGTCCAGCCGGCCGTCGGGACGGCGCTCAGGAAGGCGCTCGGGACGGCCCGTGGTCGGCAGCACGCCCGGAGTATGCGGAGCGGCGGGCGCCGGGAAACCGCCAGAGGGGCCTGCCCTGGCCGTCGCCTCAGCCGGAGAGAAATGGCACTATGCGGCACTATGGACGTGCAGGCCGACGAGCGAGCTCCGGGACCCGAGGCGTCGCCGGCCCTCATCGACCTCAGCGCGAGCGGGCAGGCCGCCCGGCTGCTCGTCACGGCGCAGCGCCAGGCCGACATGGTCCGCGCCCAGGCCGAGCGGGACGCCGCCGCCGCCCTCGCGGACGTCGAGAGCCAGCGCGAGGAGACCCGGCGGCTGCACGCCGAGGCCGGCCGCGCCGTCACCGTGGTGGCGGAGGCGGAGGCCCGCGCCGAGGCGCTGCTCGCCGAGGCGACGGAGCGGGCGGAGGCGCTCGACGCCCGGAGCCGTGCCGAGGCCGAGGCCCGCCGTTCGGAGGCGCGTGACGAGGCGGCGCAGCTGCTCGCGGACGCCGCCGACCAGAGCGCGCTCCTGGCCGAGGCCACCGACCGGCAGTGCACGGAGCTGGTCGCGGCCGCGCGGAGCGTGGCCGAGCAGGCCCGGGCGGAGGCCGCCGAGGAGGCCGGCGCCCTCCGTGCGGCGGCGGTGGCGGCCCTCGAGCAGGCGCGCGCCGAAGCGGCCCGGCTGGTGGAGGACGCCACCCGTGACGCGCAGGCCCGTCGGGAGGCGGCCGAGCAGGAGGCCCGACGGGTCGAGGCCGAGGCCGAGGAGGCCGCGGCCGGCGCGCGCACCGCCGCCGACGCGTACGCCGGGCAGACCCGGCAGGAGGCCGAGCGGGTCGCCCTGGAGTGGCGGGCGGAGGCCCGCTCCGAGCTCGACGAGGCCCGCCGGGAGGCGGCCGCGGCCCGGGAGGCGGCGGCCGCGGAGGCTGCCCGCACCCTGGACTCGGCGCAGGCGACGAGCGACGCGCAGCTGGCCGAGGCCGCCGAGCAGACCGAGTGGGCGCAGAAGACCGTCGAGTCGCTGCTGGCCGCGGCGGAGGCGGAGGCCGCGGCGGCGCGGTCGAAGGCGCACGCGGAGGCCGCGCAGACCGTGCGCCGGGTGCGCGAGGAGGTCGTGGCGTTGCTCGAGCGCGCCCGTACGTCCGCTCGCGAGCGCACCGAGCAGGCCGAGCGCGAGGTCGCCGAGCTGCACGCCCGCAGCGCGGGGATCGTCGAGCGCGCCGAGGAGCAGGCCGCTCGCCTGGTCGGCGAGGCCGAGCAGCGCGCCGCCGCCGAGCTCGCCGAGGCCCGACGCTCCGCGCAGGCGCTCGAGGAGCGCGCCGCCCGCCGCATGGAGGAGGCCGACGCGGGGGCGCGGGCCTTGCGCGAGCGGGTGGCCGAGCAGACGGCCCAGGCCCAGCGCGAGACCCAGGACCTGCGCCGCGCCGCGCGGGCCGAGGCCACCGAGCTGGTCGCCGACGCCCGCCAGGAGGCGGACACGCTGCGGACCGACGCGCACGAGATCCTCGACCGCGCCCGCAACGAGGTGGCGGTCCTGACCCGCCGCCGCGACGAGATCGCGAACGAGCTCGCCTCGCTCTCCGGGGTGATCGAGGCGCTCGCCGTGCCCGGGCCGCCCACCACCGGCTCCGCCCACCCGCCCGCCGCCCCGCAGGCCGGCCCGCCGGCCGCCATAGCCAATGTCGCCGCCAATGTTTCCGCCGATGTCGCCGCTGGGCAGGCGCCGCTGCCCGCCGGCCCCGCTGAGCCGAGCCACCCCGAGCCGCACCCCGCCCCACCCTCCGAGGACAGGACGCCGGTATGACCGACAGCGCCCCCCAGTTCGCGATCTCCCGTCGGGGCTACGAGCCGGCCCAGGTCGACAGCTTCGTCACCCAGCTGCAGAGCCGGCTCGAGTACGCCCAGAGCCAGGCCGCGGACCTCGCCCGCACCGTCGACCAGCTCCAACAGGCGGCGGAGGCGGCGAGAGCGGCCGGCGAGCCGACGACGGCGCCGAGCAGCTACGAGGGGCTCGGCGCCCGGGTGCAGCAGATCCTCGCGCTCGCGGAGGAGGAGGCGGCCCAGCTGCGTGTGGAGGCCGCCGAGGACGCCCAGCGGCAGCGCGAGCTGACCGAGCAGGCTGCCCAGAAGCAGCGCACGGAGGCCGAGCGGTACGCCGGGGAGCTGCGCGCGGACGCCGACGCGCAGGCGGCGCGGACGCTGGAGGAGTCCCGGCGGCAGGCCGACACCATCCGCGACGAGGCCGACCGCGAGGCGGCGGCCCGCCGCGAGGAGGCCGAGGCCCTCTACGAGTCCCAGCGGGCCCGCGCGGCGGAGGCGGCAGCCGACTTCGAGACCACGTTGGCCGAGCGCCGGCGCCGCGCCGAGGCCGAGTTCGCGGAGCGGACCGCGGCGGCGGAGCGCCAGTTCGCCGAGGCGCAGGAGCGCGCGGACCAGCTGCGGCTCGAGTCGGACAAGCTGCGCCAGGACGCCGAGCGCAAGGCGGCGCGAGCGGTCGAGGAGGCCCAGCGGCAGGCCGAGGAGATCGTCGGCGACGCCAAGGCCCGGGCGGCGCAGATCCGCGCCGACTCCGAGCGCGAGCTGGTCGCCGCCACGCAACGTCGGGACAGCATCAACGCCCAGCTCACCAACGTGCGGCGCATGCTCGCGACCCTCGGTGGCGCCGCGCTGCCCAACCCGCTCGGGGACGCGTCGCCCGAGGCGCCGTCCGCGGATGGGCAGCCGGACGTGGTCGACCTGACCGCCCTGGAGGCGGCCGGCTCGGCGCAGGAACCCGAGGCGGCCAACGACCAGGCCGGGCCGACCGGCGCCACCGAGTCCGCCGGCGTGGGCGTGCCGCCGCGCTGACGCGCCCCCGGGGCGAGGGCCCCACTGCTGGCCGCCCTCTTGAGAGCCGCCGCAGCGGGGTAGGGCTCCGGGCGACTCGGGAGGGACGCCATGGGCAACGTCGGCAGTACCGTCACCAACCCCCGCCTGCGCGGCGCCGGCCGCCAGGCCGCGGGATCGGCCCGCGCGGCCGCCGACAGCGTCTGGGTCGAGCGGCTCGCCCGCGTCGGCCTGGCCGGCCGGGGGCTGGTGTGGGCGCTCATCGGAGTGCTCGCCGTGCGCATCGCGCTGGGGGAGCGCTCGGGGCAGGCCGACCAGGAGGGGGCCTTCGCCACGCTCGCGCAGAACGGCGCCGGCAAGGCGCTGCTCTGGCTGGTCGCCGCCGGGTTCGTCGGCTACGCGGTCTGGCAGGCGACCGAGGCGGGGTGGGGCCACCGGGACGCCGGCTCCGACCGCTCACGGGCGTTCGGCAGGCTGGAGTCGGCGGCGCAGGCCGTGCTCTACGCGGGGCTCGCCGTCCTGGCGGCCCGCACCGCCCTGGGCAGCGGCGGCGGACAGGGCAGCGAGAGCGTCACGGCGCGACTGCTCGGCACGACCGGCGGCAGGCCGCTCGTCGT
Source organism: Motilibacter aurantiacus (assembly GCF_011250645.1). Taxonomy (NCBI): domain Bacteria; kingdom Bacillati; phylum Actinomycetota; class Actinomycetes; order Motilibacterales; family Motilibacteraceae; genus Motilibacter; species Motilibacter aurantiacus. The sequence goes on along the minus strand of NZ_JAANNO010000002.1, from coordinate 51,320 downwards.
GGCCGCCGGGCTCGTGGTGATCGGCATCGCCGTCGCGCTGACCTGGAAGGGGCTCTCGACCTCCTTCGAGGAGCGGCTGGACGTCGGCCGCGTCCCGCCGGCGGCACGTGAGCCGGTCCGCCGGCTGGGGCAGGCGGGCTACGTCTCCCGCGGCGTGGTCCTCGCGCTGGTCGGCGCGCTCGTCATCGGGGCGGCGGCCACCTTCGACCCGGACAAGGCGCGCGGCCTCGACGCCGCCCTGACCGAGCTGGCCGGCCAGCCGTACGGCCGCTACCTCCTGCTGCTCGCGGCCGCCGGGCTGCTGTGCTTCGGGGCGTACTCCTTCGTCGAGGCGCGCTACCGCCGGCTGTGAGCCAGCCGGACGCGACGGCCCGGGAAGCCGTCCGCACCGTCGATGTCGAGCCGCGCTCGCTGCTGCTGTTCTGCGGCGTCGTGGCCGCCGTCGTCGTCGCGGTGGACGTGGGCCGCGGAGTGCGCGGCACCCTGGTGCAACTGATGGTCGCCCTGGTGCTGGCCCTCGCCCTCGACCGGGTCGTCGGCGCGGTCCAGCGCCGGCTGCGCCTCGGGCGCGGGGCCGCGGTGGCGCTCGTGGTCGGCGTGTCGGCGACGCTGACCGCGGGCGCGCTCGTGCTGCTCGCGCGGGCCATGGTCCGGCAGGCGACCCAGGGCAGCCTCGACGCGGGGGCCGTGGCCGCGGACCTGGAGGAGACGCCGGTCGTCGGCGAGCTGGTGCGCCGCTACGAGGTGTCCGAGCGGGTGCAGTCCTGGCTGGGCGGCCTGCCCGAGCGGCTCGACTCCGGCCTCGGTGCCATCGGCGGCACCGTGCGGCTGCTGCTCGACGCGGTCACCGGGGCGGCGCTCACCTTCCTGCTCGTGGTGCTCCTGCTCCTCGAGGGCCCGCAGCTGGTCGCGGCGGCCCACCGGCGGCTGCCGCCCGCGCGGCGCGAGCTGGCGTCCCGGCTGGGCTCGAGCCTCTACGTCGCCATCGGGCGCTATGCCGTGGGCTCGCTGGCGCTCGCGATGCTCGCGGGGTCGGCCGCCCTCGCGATCGGCCTCGCCCTCGGGGTGCCGCTCGCCGTCGCGGCCGGGCTGTGGGCGCTGCTGTGGAACTTCGTCCCCCAGCTCGGCGGGATCGTGGGCGGGGGAGCGCTCGTCGTGCTGGCCGCGACGCGCAGCGTGGGCACCGCGCTGGTGGCGCTCGCCCTGTGGCTGGCCTACTCCCAGCTGGAGAACCGCCTCGTGCAGCCCGTCGTCATCGGAAGGGCGGTCCAGCTCTCTCCGATGACGACGATGCTCGGCGCGCTCGGCGGGGCGGCCGTCGCGGGGCTCGTCGGCGCCGTCCTCGCGGTGCCGCTCGCCGCGGCGGCCAAGGTCGCCTACACCGAGCTCAGGCCGCGGAGCGTCCCGCTCCCATGAGCTCGAGCTCGCGTACCCGGCTCCAGCTCGACCTGGCCACCGCGGTGCGGGTCGTCGCGGCCGGCGCCGGCACCCTGGCGGTCCTCCTCGCGCTCGACCGGGCACGTCACGTCGTCGCCTGGGCCCTCACCGCGGCGGCGGTCGCCTTCCTGCTCGACGGCCCCGTCCGGCTCCTGGGACGCGTGATGCGGCGCGGCCTGGCGGTCGCCGTCGTGACGGTCACGACGCTGGCCTCGATCGCCCTCGTGACGTACGAGGTCGGCAACACCGTCGTCCTGCAGTACCGCCGGCTGCAGGACGCCGCCCCCCGGGCTGCGGCCGACCTGCTCGCGGACTGGGGGGTGCGGGACCGCGAGCAGGCCGACGAGCTGGTCGACCGCGTACGCCTGCTGATCGACGAGGCGCCCACCCGGCTGCTGGGCGCCCCGCGCGAGGTGGCCGAGGGGACGCTGTCCCGGCTGGCGATCTTCGCCGTCGTGGCGACGCTCGCCGTGTTCATGCTCGGCAGCGGCCGCCGCGCGCTGGGCCGGCTGGCCAAGGCGGTCGCCGCCGCGACGGGGGACCGGCTCTCGACCACGCAGGCCGGGCGCGGGCTCGTCCACGGCGCCGCCACCGCCCGGCGGGCCGTCCTGCACGCGGCGGTCGCCGGGCTCGCCGTCGCCGGGCTCGGAGCGGCCGTCGACGTCCCGGGGGCCCAGCCCATCGGCCTGTGGGTGGCCATGTGGCGGCTGCTGCCGTTCCTCGGCCTCGTGGTCGCATACGTGCCGTCCCTCGCCCTGCTCTGGCTGACGGTCCCGCGCGAGCAGGCTCTGCTGGTGGCGGCCTCCGTCCTCGTGGTGGAGCTGGCCATGGCCTACCTCGTCCATCGGCGCGCCCGGCGCGAGCGCCCGCCCGTGCGGCTCGTCTCCTCGCTGGCCCTGCTCGGGGGCTTCGAGATGTACGGCGTGGTCGGCGCCGTCGTGTCCTTCGTGCTGGCGCACGTGGCCGCCGGGGTCGTGCGGGAGCTGCTCGCCGAGGAGGCAGGCGACACAGGTGACGGGGGCGAGGCAGAGGACCCGGACGGCGCGGGCGACCCACACGACGCCGGCGACCCGGACGACGCGGCCGGCTCCGGCCCGTCGACCGGTGGGCCCGGACGTGACACGCCCGTTGCGTCCCGTGGCCCTGCCGGCAACACGGCAGGCGCACCATAGGGCGATGGACGGCCTCGACGCGGTGGCGCTGCGCTACCGGGAGCACCTGGACGACCGAGACCTGCTCGCCCTGACGGGCGGTCGCGCCGATCAGGTCCCGGCCCTGCGCAGACAGCCGACCCTCCTCCTGGACCTGCTCGACCGGCGGGCGGTCACCGACCCGATCCTCGACGACCGGCACGCGGACGCCGAGCGCTTCCGCTACGTGTCCCCCTTCCTCGTCTTCGCGGCCGCCGTGCACAGCGTGACCGGCGCGCTCGTGGGCACGGCGTACGTCGCCGACCGCACCGGCCCGCGCTCGCGGGTGCCGGTCTTCGACGGGCCGGCGCTGGCGGCGTTCGCGACCGACCCGCGCCACCGGCTCTTCCTCATCGAGCTGCTGACCTCGTACTCGCGCGTCGCCTCCGGGGTCGCCTACCGGCAGACGGGGCGCGGCGTGCGGCGCCACCGGTGGGACGAGCTGGACCTGCCGCGCCTGGCGGGGGTGCTCGAGGCGCTGCCGGCGCAGCAGCGGGCGGCCGTGTGGCGGCGGCTCGGTGACGGCGCGCTCTTCCTCGCGGGCGTCTTCCCCGAGCACGCCGAGCGTGCGCTGGGGCTGGTGCAGGTGGCCCGGCTGCAGCGCGCGACCGGGCTCCGGCTGCGCGGGTGGGACGGCCCGGTCACGCCGCTGCTCGAGGAGCTCGCGTCCCGGGCCTACGAGCACGACGGCGTGTCCGTGCCCCGGGGCGTCCTCGAGGCACCGGCGGCGGCCCGGCGTGTGCTCACCCTGGTCGCGGACCGGCACCTGTTCCCGACGGCACCCGGCTGGGCCGGGGCGGCCTCCGGCTGACGGTCAGCGCGCGCCTGCCCGGCGTTCGGCGATTCCGAGATCGCTGAACGCCGGGTCAGCGGTGACCTCGCGGCCGCACCAGGACGGCACCCGCAGCACCGTCGTTCCGGGCGGGAAGCGGCCGACTGCGACAGCCAGGCCCTCGTTCTCCAGGTGGTAGACGTCGAGCGACCACTGGTCGTCCAGGTCGTACCTGCTGCGAAAGGCCTTCGCGGGCGCCGCGGCGAAGAGGGCGGCGCCGGCGGCGGGGTCGAGGCGGCCGGAGTAGTGCAGGGACTTCGCGGCCGACTCGGGGCCGCGCACGTCCATCGTCAGCCGGCCGGGCCCGGGGTTGCCCCGGTCGTCGAGCTCGTACGCCCGGCAGAGCACCACCGTCCAGCCGGGCGCGCCGGGCAGGTACGCCGTGTTGAGCAGGGTGGCCCGGCGGCCGGTCAGGTCGGGCACGCTCGGGACCAGGAACCTGCGCTCGCCCACCGGCCGTCCCCTCACCCTGCTCCTGCGTAATCATCTGCTGGGCACAGCATGCCCGGTCCGGCGGCCGGGGTGCGGCAGCGCCGCGGCCCCGGGGCCTGACGCCGGCCGGCGCCGCCCTGCCCCCGGACAGCACAAAGGCCGGCGCCCTGCGCGGGGCTGCCGGCCGTGAGCCTTCGGTCGGGACGAGTGAGGTCAGTCGTCCCAGGGACCGTAGTCGTCGATCATGACGAGTCCTTCCTACTTGCTATCGCTCCGCAGCGTCGCTGCTGCAGAGCATCGGCGCCGGTGGCCGCGGCTTGAGCCTGGCCACCGGCGCCGCATACCCCGATTCAGACGGGGCGAACCTGCTCGGCCTGCGGGCCCTTCTGGCCCTGCGTGACCTCGAACTCCACACGCTGGTTCTCCTCGAGCGTGCGGTAGCCCTGCGTGGTGATCGCCGAGTAGTGGACGAAGACGTCCGGGCCGCCGCCGTCCTGGGCGATGAAGCCGAAGCCCTTCTCGGCGTTGAACCACTTCACGACACCCTGAGCCATGTGGCTCTCCTTTTCTCCGGTTGTAGGCCCGCACGCGGACGCGGCGGGGCTCGGTCGCGACGAGCTGTCGTGTTCGACCAGAGAATCCGGAGAACGTGTGACGCCCGCTGTCAACTTCGCGGCGTCAAGAAACGAGCGTGAAGCACAACTGCAACCACACCAGACACTACGCGGCACCCCCCGAGAGCGTCAACCGGTCGCCCGGCCCGGCGTGGCGCGAAGCGCCCGCGAGCAACGCCACCACTTCCCGTGCGGCCTGCCGTCCGGCCCGGGCGGCGCCGATCGTGCTGGCCGACGGGCCGTACCCGACCAGGTGCAGCCGGGGCTCGCCCACGGGCCGCGTCCCGTCCATCGCGATCCCACCGGCGGGCAGGCGCAGCCGCAGCGGGGCCAGGTGGTCCAGGGCCGCGCGGAAGCCGGTGCACCAGAGGATCACGTCGGCCGGCAGGGAGCGCCCGTCCGCCCAGGCGACTCCCTCGGGGAGGATGCGGTCGAACATCGGCAGCCGCTCGAGCGCCCCGCGCGCCCGGGCCTCGGCGACTGCCGGCGACTCCACCAGACCGGTGACGCTGACGACGCTGGCCGGGGGGCGGCCGGAGCGGACCGCCTGCTCGACCAGGGCCACCGCAGCCCGGCCGGCCTCCTCGTCGAAGGGCGCGTCCCGCCACACCGGGGGCCGCCGCGTCACCCAGGTCGTGCGCGCCACCAGCGACACCTCGGCCAGCAGCTGCACCGCGGACGCCCCGCCGCCGACGACGACCACCCGCCGCCCGGCCAGCTCGTCCGGCCCGCGGTAGTCCGCCGTGTGCAGCTGCCGGCCGCGGAACGTCTCGCGACCGGGGTAGTACGGCCAGAACGGGCGGGTCCAGGTGCCGGTCGCGTTCACGACCGCGCGCGCGGACCAGGATCCGGAGTCGCCGAGCACGTCCAGCCGCTCGTCCCGCCCCTCCTGGACCGCGCGCACCCGGACCGGGCGGTGCACCGGCAGGCCGAACCGCTCTTCGTAGGCGGCGAAGTACGCCGGCAGCGCCTCGGCCGCGACGGCGTCGGGCCCGGGCTGCTCGAACGGAAGGCCCGGCAGGTCCGCGATGCGGTGGACGGTCCGCATGCGCAGCGACTCCCAGCGGTGCTGCCAGGCCCCGCCGGGCGCCGCGTCCGCGTCGAGGACGACGAACCCGCGCTCGGCCGGCACCCCCAGCCGCTGCAGGAAGTACGCCGCGGACAGGCCCGCCTGGCCCGCGCCCACCACGACGACGTCGATCTCGCGGGCCGCTCCCGTGGTCATGGACAGCGCAACGCGGGGGCGGCCTCCCGGCTTCCGGGCGTCGGGTCAGTGCGCGCGCCCGGCCGGGAAGAGGTGGCTCACGACCGGCGGCGGGCTCGAGAGCGCGTTGGCGCGCTCCTCGGCGACCCGGTCCGAGCCGGTCAGCCGCCCCTCGTGCTGGCGCAGGTGCTCGGCCCAGGAGGGGACGACGTACGCCTCGAGGAACCGGCGCGGGTCGGCCCCGTCGCGGTACACCTGCCAGCGGACCGCACCGGTCCGTTGGGTGGCCCGGCGCACGCGCTCCATCGCCTCGAGGAACTCCTCCTCGTCCTGCTCGGCGACGGTGTAGGCCCGGGTGACGAGGACCGGCCCGTCGTCGGGGGCCGGCTCGAAGGCCAGCTCCGGCTCCGGCCAGAACACGGCGGGGCTGCGGTCGAGCCCGCGGGTGTCCCGCAGCGGCCACACCGCGATCGAGGCCGCTCCGACGGCCATCCCCGCCGCCGCGGCCAGGTAGGCGGTGCGCAGCCCGAGGTGGTCGGCGACGAGCCCCCAGCCGAAGGCGCCCACGGCCTGCCCGCCGAAGAGCACGACCTGGTAGACGGCGAGGCCGCGGGCGCGTACCCAGTTGGGCAGGAACAGCTGCAGCGACGCGTTCATCGTCGACAGCACGCCGATCCAGCCCGCCCCCGCCGGCAGCAGCGCCAGCAGGACGAGCGGCAGGACGTCGGCGGCGACCACGACGGCCAGGCCCAGGGCGTAGAGGCACGACGCCACCGCCACCAGGGCGTTGGCCGACAGCCGGGCACGGGCGCGGGGCAGGAGGAACGCCCCGCCCACGGCGCCCACGCCGAGCGCGCCCAGCAGGACGCCGTAGCCGCTCGCCCCGAGGTCCAGGCGGCGGGTGGCGACGAGCGGGAGCAGCGCCCAGACCGCCATGGCCGGGACCACGAACAGCAGCACGCGCAGCAGGAGGCGGCGGACGACGGGCGAGTGGCGCACGTAGCGTCCTCCGGCCCGCAGGGCGAACGCGAAAGGCTCCCGCTCGCGGGGGTCGTCCACCGGCCGCCGCCACGCGAGCAGCACGGCGCCGAAGACCGCGAAGGTGACCGCGTTGAGCGCGAAGACCGCGGCCACGCCGACGTGCGAGATGAGCAGCCCCGCGACAGCCGGCCCCACGGCACGGGCGAGGTTGACGCTGATCGAGCCGAGGGCGGAGGCGGAGGTGATCTGCGAGCGCGGGACGAGCTCGGGGATCAGGGCCTGGTACGCCGGGGCCGTGACGGCTGCGCCCGCCCCCAGCGCGAAGGTGAGGGTCAGGAGCAGGGCGGGGCGCATCTGGCCGGCGGCCGTCAGCGCCGTGAGGATCGCGCCCACCACCACCTGGAAGGCCTGCACGCCCAGCAGCAGCCGCCGCCGATCGAAGGAGTCGGCGAGCACGCCGGCCGGCAGGGCGAGCGCGACGACCGGCAGGGTGGAGGCCGTCTGCACGAGGGCCACCAGCGTCGACGCGTTCGGCTCGTCGACGAGGAGCCACTGTGCCCCCACGGTCTGCATCCAGGTGCCGATGTTGCTGACCAGCACCGCGATCCAGAGCGCGCGGTAGACCGGCACGGCCAGCGGTGCCCACGGGCCTGCTGCCGGCCCGCTGCCGCGACCCGTGCCGCCGGTGCCGCTGGTGCCCGCCTGCAGGGCGCCGGCCTGGCCGACACCGGGAATCGCGTCCACGGGCCTCCTTCTCCCCACCTCGCCCGTTGTCGATCCTGCCCGGCCCGCCGTCACCGGGCCCGCCCTGTCCACAGCCCGTGACCGGGCTCCCGCCAGGTCCACAGATGCGCCGCGGCCGGCCCGGCAGGCGCGGGGGGGCTCCAGGCTTCGGGCATGGAGCAGACCGTCGTCCGCATGACGTCCCCCGCCGACCTCGTCCTCGCCCTCCCGCACCTGCTCGGCTTCCCTCCACAGGAGAGCCTGGTGGTCGGCTGCCTGACCGGGCCGCGTCGACGGCTGGGGCTGGTGATGCGGCTGGACCTGCCGGGCCCGGAGGACGAGCGGGGCGTCGCCGCCGAGGTCGTAGAGAGGGCGCGGAGGCAGGGCGCGGACGACGTGTTCGTCGTCTGCGTCACCGCTCGACGGGGCGGGGAGACGGGCCGGGAGGGACTCGCCTACCGCGGGCTCGTGGACGCCCTGCTCGCCGGCCTCCGCGCCGTCGGGATCGGCGCGACCGAGGTGCTGCTCGCCCGCGGCGGGCGCTGGTGGTCGTACGCGTGCACCGGCCCCTGCTGCCCCGCGGAGGGCAGCGAGCTGCCGCCACTGAGCGCGTCGGCCGCGCTGCACTACGCCGCCGAGTCGGCGCTGCTGGGCAGGGCGCCGCTTCCGGGCCGCGACGCGCTCGCCGCCTCGGTGGAGCCGGGACTGCACGGGGTCCGGGCCGCCGGCCTGCTCCTCGCGTACGCCGCCGCCGACGAGGCGGTCGAGGCCGCGCTGCAGCTCGGCGGGGCCCGGCAGCTGCGCCGCGAGACCCTGCACCTGCTGCAGGAGGCGGCGGCCGCCTACGCCCAGGGCAGCCCCGGGCTCGAGGACGTCACGGCGGCCCGGATCACGCTCGGGCTCGTCGACCGGGTCACCCGCGACCAGGCGCTGACCATGGTGCTCGACGTCCCGTGCCCGGCGCTGACCCTGCTCTGGACCGACCTCGCCCGGCTCACCCCCGACGTGCACGCGGCACCGGTCTGCGCGCTGCTCGCCACGGTGGCCTACGTCTGCGGGGACGGTGCGCTGGCCAACGTCGCCCTCGAGCGCGCGCTGGCCGCCGACCCGGGCTACGAGCTGGCCCGCCTGCCGCCCCGGCCTCAGAACGTGGCGGTGTCGGGGTCGGGGCCGATGCGCCGCCCGGACGCCAGGCCGCTGACCTCCGCCATGTCGGCGTCGGAGAGCTCGAAGTCGAAGACCTCGATGTTGGACCGGATGCGCTCGGGCGTGACCGACTTCGGGATCACGACCGTGCCGCGCTGCACGTGCCAGCGCAGGACGACCTGGGCGGGCGTGCGCCCGACCCGAGTCGCGAGCCCGGTGACGACGGGGTGCTCGAGCAGCCCCTTGCCGGCGCCGATCGGGCTCCAGGCCTGGGTCACGATGCCGTGCTCCTCGTGGAAGGCGCGCAGCTCGTCCTGCGGGAGCTCGGGGTGCAGCTCGACCTGGTTGGCCGCCGGGACCACGTCGGTCTCGTCGAACAGCCGCTGCAGGTGGGCCTGCGTGAAGTTCGAGACGCCGATCGCGCGGACGCGGCCCTCGGAGTAGACCCGCTCGAGCGCCTTCCAGGTCTCCACGTAGAGGCCGCGGTGCGGGCTCGGCCAGTGGATCAGGTAGAGGTCGAGCGTCTCCAGGCCGAGCTTGGCCAGGCTGTCGTCGAAGGCCCGCAGCGTCGAGTCGTAGCCCTGGTCCTCGTTCCACAGCTTGGTGGTGACGAACAGCTCCTCGCGCGGGATGCCGCTGTCGGCCAGGGCGCGGCCGACCCCCTCCTCGTTGCGGTACGCCGCGGCCGTGTCGATCAGCCGGTAGCCGGCCTCCAGCGCGGTGGCCACGGGGGCGACGACCTCGTCCGGCGGGATCTGGAACACGCCGAAGCCCAGCAGCGGGATGTCGACGCCGTTGTTGAGCGAGCGGGTGGGGACGGCGGGCATGTGGCCTCCAGAGTGCGTTGGCTGGCGCGGATCAGACTCGCCCACGGGCGCGGCTCACGTGCGTCCGGGCCCTGCGGCGCCGTCGGGGGACAGGACGTTGCCGGTCGTCGGGCCCACCCGGCCGGGAGCGAGGCCGAGCACGCGCAGCAGCGGCCCGACGAGCGCGTCGTAGACCGGCGGCAGCACGACGAACCCCGCCTGGACGAGCCGGCTGGCCGGCCCGACCACGACCTGCCGGCGCGGGCGGTCCAGGCACGCGAGCACCGCCGCGGCGACCGTCTCCGGCGCGTCGGCCGGCGGCGGCGGCGAGCCGAGCCGGCCGGCATAGGTCCCGGCGCTGCGATAGATGGGGGTGTCGACGCCCGCAGGGGCCACGCTGCACACGCTCACCCCGGGGGCGTCCCGAGTCTCCTGGCGCAGCACCCGGGTGAGCCCACGCACCGCCCACTTGGACGAGACGTACGACCCCATGAGCGGCGCCGTCGCCTTGTCCAGCAGCGAGCCGAGCACGACCAGGACGCCGGACCGCTGCGCCCGCATCACCGGCAGGGCCGCCTGGGCGGCGTGGACCACGCCCAACACGTTGGTCTCGAGCACGGCACGGAACACCTCGGACGGCACGTCCTCGACCCGCCCGTACGCGATCACCCCCGCGGACTGGACCCAGCCGTCGATGCGCCCGAGCGAGGCCACCGCCGACTCGGCGAGCCGCCGCATGTCCTCGGCCGACCGCGCGTCGGCGGGCAGCACGAGCGTGCGCCCGGGCAGCCCTGCGCACTCGGCCGCAACCCGCTCGAGCCCGTCCCGCCCCCGCGCGCTGAGCACGACGGTGTCACCGCGGCCGGCGAGGGCGAGCGCGGTGGCCCGGCCGATGCCGCTGGAGGCCCCCACGACCACGACGACCGACGGCCGGCGGCCCGGATCGCCCGGGTCGCTCCGGTCCCCCTGGCCGCCCGCCGCGCGCAGCGGCCTCCGCGGCGGCAACGTCACCGCGAGCGGGTTGCGCCGAGTCCCCACAGACCGCCTCCTCGAGCCCCGTCCGGCGCTGCCGCTCGGACGCCCGACGACCCTGGCACGCCGGAGCGGGAGGCGCATGCCGAGGCCGCCCCGGTGAGGGCGGCTCTGTCGCCGTGTGGAGGATGTGGTCATCTGGGACGGCGGCGGTCGAAGGGCGACGGGACGGGCCGGGACGAGGGCGCGAGGTCCGCGGCGCGATCGGGGGAGGGCCGGTGCGGACAGGGCGGTCGGGCCGGTTGCGGCTGCGGCCCGGACGCATCCGGGCCCGCGCGCTGCCGGGGGAGGCGCTCGTCGCCGCCGCGCTCCGCCAGGTCACGGCGCTCGGCTACGTGCGCCTCGAGGACCGGCGCTGGCCCGATGCGGTGCCGCTCGGGCCGGGCACCGTCCTCGTCGGCCCGGCGGGGGTGTTCGCCGTGGACGTGCTGCGCCGGCCGCGGGCGCCCCGACGGGGGCCCGAGGCCGTGCTCGACCACCGCTCCGTGCGCCGGCGGCGTGAGCGGGCCGAGCGGGCGGCGGCCGCGATCGCCGGGCTGCTCCACCCCGCGCTCGGGCGCCACGTGCACGCCGTGGTGGCCGTCGTCGGTGTCGGGCCGTTGCCGGCGCGGGCGGTGCCCGCGCACGGTGGCGCGGGGGCCCAGGCCGGGGCGCGGGCCGGTGACGTCGCCGCGCTGGTCTCCTGGCTCGCCGTCCAGCCGCCACGGCTCGCGCCGCATCTCGTCGAGCGCGTCGCCGACACCCTGGCCCGCGCGCTGCCCCCGGCGCCGCCGGTCCAGACCCCCTCGGCCCGGCAGGTGTCCGGGCTCGTCAACCCGCGCCCGCTCGCCGGGCTGCTCGACCGGATCCGAAGGAGCTGAGCCTGCCGAAGCGGAGCGCCGGGCTGTTGCTGTGGCGTCGTCGGGACGACGTCGTGCAGGTGCTGCTCGCCCACCCCGGAGGGCCGCTGTTCGCCCGCAAGGACGACGGGCACTGGAGCGTGCCGAAGGGCGAGTACACCGCCGAGGAGGAGCCGCTGGCCGCCGCCCGCCGCGAGTTCCTCGAGGAGCTGGGCAAGCCCGCGCCGGACGGGGAGCCGGTGCCGCTCGGCGAGGCCCGCCAGTCCAGCGGCAAGGTGAACACTGTCTGGGCACTGCACGGCGACCTCGACGTCGCCGGGGTGCACAGCAACCTCTTCTCGATGGAGTGGCCGCCCCGGTCCGGCCGGCTGCAGGAGTTCCCGGAGATCGACCGCGCCGAGTGGTTCGACCTGGAGGCCGCGCGGCGCAAGATCTTCGCCAGCCAGCTGCCGTTCCTCGACCGGCTCGCCGCACACGTGGCCGAGGTCCCGTGACCGCCGGGCGAGACGGGCTCCTATGGTGAGCGCATGCCCGAGCTGAACGAGGAAGAGCTGGCGTTCGCCGCGCGGATGTTCGACCTCGCGCGCGGCGGCGCGACCGAGCAGCTGTCGGAGTACGTCGATGCGGGGCTGCCGGTCAACCTCACCAACGCCAAGGGCGACACGTTGCTGTTGCTGGCGGCGTACCACAGCCACCCGGGCACCGTCCGTGCCCTGCTCGAGCGCGGCGCCGACCACGCGCGCGTCAACGACAACGGGCAGACCGCGCTCGCGGCGGCGGTCTTCCGCCGGTCCGAGGAGACCGTCCGGGCCCTGCTGGACGCCGGGGCCGACCCAGCCCTGGGGCCTAAGTCGGCACTCGCCATCGCCGAGTTCTTCGACCTGCCGGACATGACGGCGCTGCTCACCGGCCGTGGCCCGCACCCGCGGGCGCCCGGCTGAGGCACCGCACGTGGCGCCCGCTAGCGGGCGAGTGGCACGATCGGGACGTCCGCGAGCCGCAGCACCGGAGGTTGTCAATGGCCGACGAAGCCCCGAACGAGCCCGCCGAGGGTGCCGCCGACACCCCATCGGCCGACGACGACATGCGTGCCCGCTTCCGCGAGGCGCTGGCGCACAAGCAGGGCCACGGCGCTCCCGGCCGCCCCGGTGGCAACCAGCCCCACGTGGGCGGGCACGGCAACGCGAAGGTCCAGCGCCAGTTCCGCCGCAAGTCCGGCTGACCCGGCTGCGCGCGCCGGCCGGCTCATCCGAGCTCGGCCGGCGTGCGCAGCACACCCGGCCCGCGCCGAAGGATGCCGGAGGCCTCCGGCCGGGCGCGCACCCCGCCGCGGCGGCGCAGCGCACGGAAGGCGCCCGGGGCGTGCACCACGTCCATCCAGGCGCACGGGTTCGCCGGGCGCCCGCCCCGGAACAGCACCGGCGGGCCGCCTGCCTCCAGGCTGAACGGCGTGCGGACGAGCGCGTCGACCGGGACGCCGCGGAGCACGACGTTGCGCCGTGCCAGCAGCGGGTCGAGCGCGGGGAGGCCGAGCTCGGCGGCGACCGCCTCGAGCCCCTCGACGGCGATGAGCGTCACCGAGGCGTCCACGTGGGCGGGGCGGCCGAAGTAGCGGTCGCCGCGGATCCCTCTGCCCGCGACGACCTCCACCTCGTCCGCATCTGCCGTCGGCACCAGCGCCGGCCCGTCCGCCGGGCGGCCCTCGTAGGCGTGGCCGGGGGACACGAGCAGGTGCAGGACCTCGACCGAGTAGGAGTACGGCAGCTCCACGCCCGGCTCAGTCGCCCTTGACGTTCACCAGCTGGCGCAGCACGTGGCGTACCTCCACCAGGTCCGCTGCGTCGGCCATGACCTGGTCGATGTCCTTGTACGCCTGCGGTATCTCGTCCAGGAACGCGTCGGTGTCCCGGAACTCGATGCCCTTCATCGCCTCGCGGAGCTGCGTCCGGGTGAACGTGCGGCGCGCCGCCGACCGCGAGTAGACGCGCCCCGCGCCGTGCGGGGAGGAGTTCAGGGAATCGGCGTTCCCCTTTCCCTTCACCACGTAGCTCGCCGTGCCCATCGAGCCGGGGATGAGGCCGGCCTGCCCCCGCCGCGCCTCGATCGCGCCCTTGCGGCTCAGCCACACCTGCTTGCCGAAGTGCTCCTCGAGCTGGGTGAAGTTGTGGTGGCAGTTGATCCGCTCGATCTCCTGCACCGGCTCGCCCATCTCCTTGGCCAGGCAGCCCACGAGCCGGTCCATCATCTCCTCGCGGTTGAGCAGGGCGAAGTGCTGCGCCCAGCGCAGGTCGGTGATGTAGTCGTCGAACGACGGGGTGCCCTCCTCGAGGTAGGCGAGGTCGCGGTCGGGGAGCTTTACGCCCTTGCGGTCCATCTGCGCCCGCGCCGCCCCGATGTGATGCTGCGCGATCCGGTTGCCCACCCCGCGGGAGCCCGAGTGCAGGAAAAGCCAGACGGCGCCGGTCTCGTCGGCCGTCACCTCGATGAAGTGGTTGCCCGAGCCGAGGGTGCCGAGCTGCAGCTCCCAGCGCTTCGCGTACGCGGACGGCTCCTGGGTGATCGGCAGCGCCTGCAGCTCGTCGATGCGGGCGGCGGCCGTGTCGGTCAGCCTGCGGTTGTAGTTGCCGGCCGACAGCGGGATCGCCTGCTCGATCGACGCGCGGAGCGCCCCGAGGGGGCGGCCCGCGAGGTCGTCGCGGGTGAACTGCGTGCGGACGGCGATCATGCCGCAGCCGATGTCCACCCCGACCGCCGCGGGGATGATCGCCCCCAGGGTGGGGATGACCGACCCGACCGTCGCGCCCTTGCCCAGGTGCGCGTCGGGCATCAGCGCCAGGTGCGGGTAGATGAAGGGGAGTTCGCTCGTCCGCTGCGCCTGCTCCATGGTCTGGGGGTCGATCACCGATGCCCAGTTGAGAAGCTTCGTCGTCAGCTGCTGCATTGCACTTCACCCTTTCCGCCCGCTGGCACGCTCGTTGCCGCCGCACACGGTGCCATCGGGAAAAGGGGATGCCCCAGCGGTTTTCCGTGTGCTCCCCGGTCGATGCCCGCTTCCTCCTCGGTGTACCACCGCCGGGGGCGCTCATTCCGCGCTCGGCCGTCCGCGGTACCGGGGGGCGGCTAGGCGGCGAGCAGCGAGCGGACCCGCGCGCCCTCGCCGCCGGCCGCGAGCTCGTACGTCCCGCGCCCCGCCCAGAGCGGGGTGCCAGCCGGCACCGTCGCGTACGCGGCCAGCACCACCGCCTGCGTGCGGGCGTGCTCGACGGGCCAGCCGGCGATCTCGCCCCGGTCGTAGAGCCCGCGCCTGCGGTGCCAGCGGAAGACCAGGGGAAGGGCGAAGGGGGCGCCGTCGCGGTCAGCGGCGCAGCGCTCGTCGACGACCACGAGGTTGGCGGCGGCGTCCAGGGGATAGCGCTCCCAGGGCACGAAGTGCTCGACGCGCGGCCGGCCCAGCGGCCCTGCGCAGGCGAAGCAGCGGCCTGCCTGCAGCTCGCCCAACGGCTCGGCGAGCGGGGCCAGCCGCTCCGGAGCGGCGCCGAAGAGGAAGTCCGACAGCGCCCGGTGGGCATCGACGCCGTTGACCCGGCTCACGTGATCGGCCCAGAGCTGCTCCACCAGGGGGCGCAGCAGCGGCGCGAGCCGCAGCAGGGCGCCCGCGACCCCGGGCAGGAGGACGATGGAGCGGTCGTGCGCGTCCAGGTCGGCCTGGGTGGCGCGCCGGCCGAGCCAGGAGTCGTCGAAGAGGAACGGCGGCGCGCTGCCGCGGGCCAGCCCGGCCGGCGTCTGCAGGTCGGTCAGCGGCTGTTGGGCCAGCGTCAGTGCGATGCGCCGACGCGCGGCGCCGTAGCGAGCGGGAAGCCTGACCGCGGCCTGGTGCGCGGTCCCGCTGTCGGCGGACCGGGCGTCCGCGGCCAGGGTGGCGACCTCCTCGAGCACGGCCAGGCGCGCGCCCACCGCCCGGCCCTGGGCGAGCACGCGGCCCCCGTACGGCCGGGCCTGCCGCCAGTAGAGCTCCACCACCCGGTCGGCCAGCCCGTCGACCGGCACCGGCAGGGCGGGGCCGGGCCCGGGCTGCCCGGCCTCGGTCACCACGTCGAGCAGGGCGAGGCCGCACGCCAGCCGCAGGGTGCCGTCCCGGCGGCCGTCCGACAGCAGCGCGGCCAGCCGTCGGCCGACCGCGATCTCGTCCGGCAGCGGCGGGGACACGGGTCAAGCGTGCCAGCACCGGCGGCGTCGCCCTGATGGACTGGGCCGATGCGTGTCGCGGAGCTCCTCGTCGTCATCGCCCACCTGCTGCTCGCCGCCGGCTGGCTCGGCGCGATGGCCTACAGCCTGGCCGTCGTGCAGCCACGGCTGGTGGCCTTCCACGGCGGCCCGGCCGAGGCCGAGGAGGCGGCGACGTACGTCGCGGCGGGCGCGCGCTGGAAGGTCGTGTCGCTGCTCGTCGCCCTCGGCACGACCGGGGCCGGGCTGGTGCTGCTCGAGCGGGACGGCCGGAGCGGCGCGTGGTGGGCCCTGGTGGCGGTCAAGGCCACGCTGCTGCTCGTCGCCGCGGGCGTGTTCGTCCGGGTCTCGTGGCGGATGTGGCCGCGGCGGCTCTTCGCGACGCCGGACGAGGTGCCTCGGCACCGGGCGGACTTCACCCGTGCCGGAGCCGCGCTGATCGGGCTCACTGGCACCGCCACCGTGCTCGGCGTGGCGCTGCGCTACGTCTGAGCGGGCACGACGCGGCCCCGTCAGCCCGCCAGCGCGTCCAGCGCCCGGTAGACCCGCTTCTCCGACACCGGGTACGCCGTCCGCATGGTCTGCGCGAAGTAGCTGATCCGCAGTTCCTCGATCATCCAGCGCACGTCGCGCAGCTCCTCGGGGACCGGGCGGCCGTCCGGGACGGCGGCGAGCGCCGCGGCGTACTCGGCCTGGACCTGCTCGAGCTTGGCCAACTGCAGCCGGTCGCGGCCTGGGTCCTGCGGGAGCTTGTCCAGCCGGCGTCCCAGCGCCTGCAGGTAGCGGGTGACGTCCGGCAGCCGCCGACGCCCGGTCTGCGTGACGAACCCGGGATGCACCAGCCCGTCGAGCTGGGAGCGCATGTCGGCGAGCGAGGCCGCCAGCGTCGCGCTGGTCAGGCCGTCGAGCCGCTTGCGCAGCGCGGCCGCCGCGGCGAGGGCCCGCTCCACCTCGCCGAGCACCTCCATGACGACCGGGAAGAGGCCCGCCCGTACGGCGTCCCGCAGCTTCTCGAACCCGGCCTCGTCCCACACGGGCCCGCCGTGCTCGGCCATGAGCGAGTCGACGGCGCACGCGATGCAGTCGTCGAGCAGCGCCGCGACGCTGCCGTGCGGGTTGGCGCTGAGCGTCAGCTTCGACGCGTTCGACAGCCCGCGCACGACGTTGCGCACGGGAGACGGGATCGTCAGCAGCAGCATCCGGCGGGTGCCGGCCCACATCGCGGCGGCCTGCTCCGTCTGGTTGCCGAGCAGCCGGACGGCCACGCTGTCGCCCTCGTCCACGAGGGCCGGGAAGGCCTTGACCCGGTGGCCGCCGCGCTGCTGCTGCTCGAAGACCTGCGGCAGGGCGCCCACCTCCCAGCCGACGAGCCCGGACCGCTCGACCTTCGGCGCGGCCTCGGAGATGGCCTGCCGCATCCGGCCGCCCAGCCGGAGCTTGAGCGCCTCGAGGTCCTTGCCCTCGGCGACCTTGCGCTTGCGCTCGTCCTCGACCCGGAAGGTGACCTTCAGGTGCTCGGGGACGCGTTCCGGGTCGAAGGCGCCGGGGTCGACGATCACGCCGGTCATCAGCCGCAGCCTGCGGGCGAGCGCGTCCACGAGCGGGACGTCCTGCACGGGCAGGTCCTGCAGCGCCTCCTTCGCGTAGTTCGGCGCCGGCACGAAGCTGGTGCGGACCTGCTTGGGAAGCGCCCGGATCAGCGCGGTGACCAGGTCCTCGCGCAGCCCGGGGATCTGCCAGTCGAACCCGGCGGGGGAGACCCGGTTGAGCACGGGCAGCGGCACGTGGACGGTGACGCCGTCGGCCTCGGTGCCGGGCTCGAACTGGTAGGTCAACGGCAGCACGAGGTCGCCCTGCCGCCACACGTCGGGGTAGTCCGCCTCGGCGATGCCGCTCGCCGACTCGTTGACCAGCATCGACTTCTCGAAGCTGAGCAGGTCCGGCTCGGTGCGGCGGGCCTTCTTCCACCAGCTGTCGAAGTGGGCGCCGGACACGACGTCGGCCGGGATGCGCTTGTCGTAGAAGTCGAAGAGGGTCTCGTCGTCGACGAGGATGTCGCGGCGGCGCGCGCGGTTCTCCAGCTCCTCGACGTCCTCGAGCAGCCGCCGGTTCTCCTCGAAGAACGCGTGGTGCGTGCGCCAGTCGCCCTCGACCAGCGCGTTGCGGATGAAGAGGTCACGCGCCACGGGCGGGTCGATGCGCCCGTAGTTGACCTTCCGCCCGGCCACGAGCGGGACGCCGTAGAGCGTGACCTTCTCGTACGCCAGGACGGCGGCGCGGTCCTTCTCCCAGTGCGGCTCGCTGTAGGTGCGCTTGACCAGGTGCTGGGCGAGCTTCTCCGCCCACTCGGGCTCGATCCGCGCGTTGACGCGGGCCCAGAGCCGGGTCGTCTCGACCAGCTCGGCCGACATCACCCACCGCGGGGGCTTCTTGAACAGCCCGGACCCGGGGAAGACGGCGAACGTGGCGCCGCGGGCACCGAGGTACTCGTGCTTGTCGGTGTCCTTGAGGCCGATGTGCGACAGCAGGCCGGCGAGCAGCGCGGTGTGCACGTGCGTGGGGTCGGCGTCCGCGGTGTTCGCCGAGAGGCCCAGCGCCTTGGCGACCTGGCGCAGCTGGGTGTGCACGTCCTGCCACTCGCGGACCCGCAGGTAGTTGAGGAACTCGTTCTTGCAGAGCCGGCGGAACGCGCTGGAGGAGAGCGCCTTCTGCTGCTCCTGCAGGTAGTTCCAGAGATTGACGTACGCCAGGAAGTCCGAGGTCGGGTCGGTGAACCGCGCGTGCTTCTCCGCCGCGGCCTGCTGCTTGTCGACGGGCCGCTCGCGCGGGTCCTGGATCGACAGCGCGGCGGCGATGACGAGCACCTCGCGCACACAGCCGTTGTCGCCGGCCTCGAGCACCATGCGGCCCAGGCGCGGGTCGACCGGCAGCTGGGCCAGCCGGCGGCCGACCTCGGTGAGCCGCTTCTTCGGGTCCTTCTCGTCCGGGTCGATGGCGCCGAGCTCCTGCAGCAGCAGCACGCCGTCCTTGATGTTGCGCGGGTCCGGTGGGTCGACGAACGGGAACGCCGCGATGTCACCCAGCCCGAGCGCCGTCATCTGCAGGATGACCGACGCAAGGCTCGTGCGAAGGATCTCCGGGTCGGTGAACTCCGGCCGGGACAGGAAGTCCTCTTCGGAGTAGAGCCGGATGCAGATCCCTTCGGACACACGGCCGCAGCGGCCCTTGCGCTGGTTGGCCGACGCCTGGGAGACCGGCTCGATCGGCAGGCGCTGCACCTTCGTGCGGAAGCTGTAGCGCGAGACGCGCGCCGTGCCGGGGTCCACGACGTACTTGATGCCGGGGACGGTGAGCGAGGTCTCGGCGACGTTGGTCGCGAGCACGATGCGGCGGCCGGGGTGTGAGGAGAAGACGCGGTGCTGCTCCGCGGCGGAGAGCCGGGCGTACAGCGGAAGGATCTCGGTGTCGCGCAGGTCGGCCTTGGCGAGCGCGTCGGCGGTGTCGCGGATCTCCCGCTCGCCGCTGAGGAAGACCAGGATGTCGCCCGGCCCCTCCGCGCACAGCTCCTCCACGGCCTCCGAGATCGCCGTGACCTGGTCGCGCGGCTCGGCCTGGGCGGCGTCGCCGTCCTCGTCGTCGCCCCCGGCCGCGCCGTCGACGAGCGGTCGGTAGCGCACCTCCACCGGGTAGGTGCGGCCGGACACCTCGATGATCGGGGCGTCGCCGAAGTGCCGCGAGAAGCGCTCGACCTCGATCGTGGCGGAGGTGATGATGAGCTTGAGGTCCGGTCGGCGCGCGAGCAGCTGCTTGAGGTAGCCGAGCAGGAAGTCGATGTTGAGGCTGCGCTCGTGCGCCTCGTCCAGGATGAGCGTGTCGTACTCGTTGAGGAACCGGTCGCCCTGGATCTCGGCGAGCAGGATGCCGTCGGTCATCACCTTGACGAAGGTGTCGTCGCCGACGGAGTCGTTGAAGCGGACCTTGTAGCCCACCGCGCCGCCGAGCTCGGAGCCCAGCTCCTCCGCGACCCGCTCGGCCACGGACCGGGCCGCAAGCCGGCGCGGCTGGGTGTGGCCGATCCGGCCACGGACGCCCCGCCCCAGCTCGAGGCAGATCTTCGGCAGCTGCGTGGTCTTGCCGGACCCGGTCTCGCCGGCGACGACGACCACCTGGGCGTCGCGCACCGCCTCGAGGATGTCGTCCTTGCGCCGGCTGACCGGCAGCTCCTCCGGGTAGCGGATCGTCGGCAGGCTCTCCCGCCGCGCGGTGAGCCGCGCCTCGGCCCGCTCGAGGTCGGCGGTGATCTCGTCGACCACCGTGCTCCGGGCGGCCTCGTCGCGGATGCGGCGCGCGCCCGAGATCCGCCGCGCGAGGCGGCGCTCGTCGCGCAGCGTCACCCCGGACAGGCGCTCCTGCAGCTCGGCCAGCCGGCCGGTGACGCTCGTTCCCATACCGCCTCCCAGCCTAGGCGGCGCGCGCGGCGGCCCGCGCCCGGGATTTGCGCGCTTCGCTCAGGGCTTGGGCCGGGGCACCCGCAGCCGGGGGGCCCGGGGCCGGGCCAGCACCTCGCGCCAGATCTCGGCGTACGCCGCGGCCATCGCGTCGGCGGTGAGCCCGGCGAGCGCCCGCGCGCGCCCCGCCTTGCCCAGCGCGTCGCGCAGCCCGGGGTCGTCGCGCACCCGGACGAGCGCCGCCGCCAGCGCGTCCACGTCGTCGCGGGGCACCACGAGGCCTGTCCGGCCGTCGAGCACGGCCTCGGGAACGCCGCCCACGCTCGTCGCCACGACCGGGAGCCCGGCGAGCATCGCCTCCACGATCGACAGGGGGAACCCCTCGGCCCGGCTGGGCAGGCAGAACACGTCGAACCGGGCCAGCGCCTCGCGCGACCGCTCCGACCAGCCCGGGAGCCGCACCCGTCCGGTCAGCCCGAGCTCGGCGGCCAGCGCCTCCAGCCGCTCCCGCTCATTGCCCTCCCCGACCACCTCGACCTCGATGCCCTCGACCCGCGCAGCGGCGCGCAGCAGCACGTCGTACGCCTTCTGCCCGTCGAGCCGGCCGAGGCTGCCGACGACCAGGCGCTCACGCGGGGACCGGGCCGGCAGCTCGACGTCGGGCACCCCGTTGGGGACCGACCGCACGCTGCCGCGCCCGAGGGCGTAGAAGTCCTCGACCCGGCGGGCGCTGGACTCGCCGACGGCCACGTGGGCGTCGAGCCGGGCCAGCAGGGCACGGGTGCGGGCCCACTCGGGCAGCGCGGTGGTGCGCAGGGGCAACTGCTGCACGGCGACGGCTCGCAGGCCGGGGGTCGCGTACGCGGCGGCGAGGGCACCCGCGCCCGCCCACGGCACGCTGAGGTTGGCGTGGAGCACGTCGGGGCGTACCCGGCGCAGCAGCTGGAGGGAGGAGCCCGCCCCCGGGCGCACGACGTGCGCGGGTGTGCCGGGGCGGCGGGCCGCGACCCACTCGACCACCTCGGCCCCCGGCCCCGCCACCGCGAGGTCGAGGCCGTCCGGGGCCGCGGCGAGCAGGTTGCCCAGGCTGATCTCGGCGCCGCCGCGGCCGAGGCCGTCGGTGTAGAGCAGGACGCGCACGCCGCGGCTCAGGCGTCCGGCCGGTCGCGGCGCGCCTGCTCGGCGAGGAACCGCTCCAGCTCGGCGCCCAGCTCGTCCCCGGTCGGCAGGTCCGCCGCGTCGGCGGCCAGCGGGGTCTCGCCCTGCCGGGCCGCGAGGAAGGCGTCGTACTGCTGCTCCAGCCGCGACACCACGGCGCTCACCTCGGTCGAGCCCTGCACCTCGGCGTCGATGCGCGTGCGGACCTCGCCCGCCGCCTGCTCCAGCGCGTCGGCGGGCAGCGTCAGCCCGGCGAGGTCCTGCAGCGCTGCCACCAGGCGGACCGCCGCGGGCGGGTACTCGGCCTGGGCGAGGTACTGCGGCACGTGCACGGCGAACCCGGCCGTGTCGAGCCCGGACTGGGCCAGCCGGAACTCCAGCACGTGGCCGATGCTGCCGGGCACGGTCACGTCCTCGAACCAGGCCGGGTACGCCGCGACCAGCTCGCGGCGCGACGCGTGCGCCGTGACGCCGACCGGGCGCGTGTGCGGGACACCCATGGGGATGGAGTCCAGCCCGACGACCATCCGGACCCGCAGACGCTCGACGACGAGCGAGATCGCGGCCACGAACCGCTCCCACTGGGAGTCCGGCTCGGGCCCGGCCAGCAGGAGGTACGGCGCGCCTGCGGCGTCGGTGAGGACCTGCAGGTCCAGCGTGGGGATCTCGCAGGACGCCCAGTGGTCACGGGCGAACGTCATGACGGGGCGGCGTGCGCGGTAGTCCAGCAGCTGGTCGACGTCGAAGGTCGCGACGGTACGGGGCGAGCCCACGGCGCGCAGGTGCTCCCGGGTCAGCCGGACCCCCGCGCCGGCGTCGAGGAAGCCGTCGAGCGCGCACACCAGGACCAAGCCCTCGGGCAGCTCGTCCGCCACCGGGGTCAGCTCGAAGAGCTCCTGCGGGTCCAGCACGTGCGTGCGCCTCCTCGGTGCCGGCTCGCCGGGGTGGCCCCGGCGGCGAGCCGGGCGCCTCGACGGCCCCTCCTGTGTCCACCCCGGCCCTGCTGGGCCGGGCGGCCGCTCGGCTGCCCGGGCGCCCGGGCCGGTGCCGGTCGCCGGCACGCGCGCGCGGCCAGGGACACCGTCCCACACCACCCGCGCACGGCTCCCGGCTCCCGCCACCCGCGCAACGCCCGGGCTGCGCACGCAGCCCATGGCGTCAAGCCCCGGGGGCGCCGACGGAT
Organism: Motilibacter aurantiacus; assembly: GCF_011250645.1. Taxonomy (NCBI): domain Bacteria; kingdom Bacillati; phylum Actinomycetota; class Actinomycetes; order Motilibacterales; family Motilibacteraceae; genus Motilibacter; species Motilibacter aurantiacus. The sequence goes on along the minus strand of NZ_JAANNO010000002.1, from coordinate 29,071 downwards.
TCCCGCGCAGGTCCGCCGCCCGAGCCGGCGCGTCGGGCCGGGGCCGGGGACGTGGGCGGGACGCCCGGAATGGGTGACGAGCCCGTTCTGTGAGGACGAGTCCGACCGATTCCTGGCGCTACCCCGAGGACAAGACGCTAGATTTGCGGACGCGAGCCGCCGGCTCGTCAGCGCGGCGACCCCGAAAAGGTGACGGCGTGGCCTTACATCGCGACAGTGCAGCCAGCGCTGTGCCGTCGCGCGCCGTCGCCGCCGCCCGTTCCGTGCTGACCCGCTCTGGCTCGCTGACCGGCTCTGGCTCGCTCACCGGCACGGCAGGCATGGCCTGCACATCGCCGGGCGCCGACCCCGGCCGCCGCCTCGTCCATGCTGTGGCCCGGCTGGCGCTGCTCGTGGTGGCCGTCGGCGCCGCCTGGCTGGTGGCAGCCGGGCCCGCGGTCGCCGAGACGTCCGTGGCCCACCTCTCGGCCCAGGCGTCGAGCGCCGAGGCCTCGGAGAGCGTCGGCGAGGCGTCCGGGAGCTCGGCCGAGGCCGGAGACTCCGGGAGCAAAGGGTCGAGCTCGTCCGGCGGGTCGGCGGCCGAGGGCTCCGGCGAGGACCTCGACCCCGGGCAGCTGCCCTCCGGGTCGGGCGCCGGCACGCCGTCGTCGGCCCCGACTCCCGCGCCACCGCCGGCGACGCCCAAGCCGACCGCCAAGCCCTCGGCCCCACCGACCCAGCCGTCCACGGAGCGCCCCGACCCGGCGCCCAGCGCCACGGCACCCGCGTCCGGAGGCACGGGTGGCTCGACGGGTGGAGGCCCGGGCGGCCCCGTCGCCGACCCGAAGCCCGAGCCCGACCCCACGCCGACGAAGACCCCGGCGCCGGGGAGCGGGGGAGCAGGGGCCACGGAC
>NZ_JAANNO010000002.1:28043-28151 GCF_011250645.1 Motilibacter aurantiacus | reverse complement strand
AAGCCGGACACGGGCAAGCCGGACACGGGCAAGCCGGACACCGGGGCAAAGCCCGATGAGGGGAAGGCTCCCGAGACCAAGCCGGACGCGGGCAGCAAGCCGGACGCG